>JAQBPP010000375.1 GCA_028287455.1 Bacilli bacterium
CCTGCAGGCAAAAGTAATCGAGGATCTAGGAGTACAACCAAGCATTAACCCGCAAGAAGAAATTCGCCGTAGAATTGACCTGCTAAAGGGATATGTTCAAAAAACAGGTTTAACAGGTTTTGTGCTCGGATTGTCTGGAGGACAAGATTCCACACTTTCCGGCAAACTGGCACAACTTGCAGTGAATGAATTGAATGACGCCGATGGCAGCGGAGCCTATCAATTTATTGCGATGCGTTTACCTTATGGCGTTCAAAAAGATGAAGAGGATGCCCAAGATGCGATCAAGTTCATTCAGCCTGATCGGGTGGTCACAATCAATATAAAATCACCGGTTGACGCATCTGCCGCAGAATTTAACCGGTCAACCGGTGAGGAACTGAGCGACTTTTTAAAGGGCAATATCAAAGCGCGCGAACGGATGAAAGCCCAATATGATGTTGCAGCGCATTACAAGCTGCTGGTAATTGGTACTGATCACGCGGCAGAGGCGATTTCCGGTTTTTATACCAAACACGGCGATGGAGCGTGTGATATCACTCCGATCTATGGCTTAAACAAGCGGCAAGGCAAACAATTGCTGCAGGAGTTAGGCTGCCCCCCGCACCTTTATTTGAAGAAACCGACTGCTGATTTGGAAGATTTGAAGCCCGCTTTGCCGGATGAAACGGCGCTTGGGGTGACCTATGATGAAATTGATGATTACCTGGAGGGCAAAGAGGTCTCGGAAGAGGCCAGACAGATTATCGAACGCAGGTATCTTATGACTGAGCATAAACGTCGGCCGCCCGTTTCTTTGTACGATGATTGGTGGAAATAAAAAGGGTATAGTTACACCGAAGTGTAATATATATAGGTAGGTTTATATTCCAGAAACACAGGAGGAAGTCTGATGCAGTATACCTATCTAGGACGTTCCGGGCTTAAAGTCAGCCGGATTTGTTTGGGCACGATGAACTTCGGCCCGGAGACAGAAGAAAAAGATGCATTTCGGATCATGGATACAGCTTTGGAAGAGGGCGTAAACTTCTTCGATACAGCGAATGTCTATGGGGGATCCGGCAACCGTGGACGGACCGAAGAAATCATTGGCCGCTGGTTTGCCCAAGGTGGCAGCCGCCGGGAAAAGGTCGTTTTGGCGACCAAAGTCTACGGCACAATGGATGATCCTAACGATGGACCAAATACAGCTGGCGGATTATCTGCTTATAAAATCAGACGCCATCTGGAAGGATCGCTCAGACGTTTGCAGACCGATTATGTTGAACTGTACCAAATGCACCATGTAGATCGCAACGCTTCCTGGGATGAATTATGGGGCGCCTTTGAGGTCCACGTGCAAGCCGGGAAAATCGGCTATGTCGGCGCCAGCAATTTTGCCGGATGGCATTTGGCAATCGCACAATCCGAGGCGAAAGCGCGCAAATTCTTAGGTCTGGTCTCCGAGCAGCACAAGTACAGCTTGTTAACCAGACAACCGGAGTTAGAAGTGCTTCCTGCGGCTCAGAGTCTTGGAATCGGCGTGATTCCGTGGAGCCCACTGGCAGGTGGGTTATTGGGCGGAAATGCATTACATAGCTCGAACACCAGAAGCTCCCGTTCGCAGGAAACAGTGGAACGGCACCGCCCTCAACTAGAATTATTTTCCAAGCTCTGTAGAGAAATTGGCGAACGGGAAGATACGGTTGCGCTGGCATGGGTATTGTCACATCCAGCAACAACAGCGCCGATCATTGGACCCAGAACGCTGGAACAATTTGAAAACTCCCTGCGTGCAGTGGAAGTGACGCTGGATCAAGAAGTACTGGCTAAACTGCATGAGATCTTCCCTGGACCTGGAAAACCGGCACCTGAAGCTTATGCATGGTAGAAGTGCCGATCTGCCGTGAGCGCTCAGGTTGCAAGCAAAAGTCGCACTCACGGCAGATGCGTCACTTCTTTCGTGTGAATAATACTGTCCCGTGTGTTCATCTTGCGGGCAAAAATCACGCACGGGACAGTTCCACCCTTTTTATCACTGAATGAGATCTGCCGTGAGCGCTCAGGTTGCAAGCAAAAGATCGGGCGACACATGGATTGTCTCCTCACTCTGTTGCAGGCAAAAGCCGATCGTCGACAACCCAAGTGCCGCTGCTAAGTAAAGATAAAACCAAAAAGGGCATCACTGCCGCGTGTGTGATTTTTGCTTGCAACCTGAGCGCACGAGGCAGTGATGCCTTTTTACCTTTTTTGGTGGTGCGGGCAGTATTTTTGCATCAACTCGGCTGTGGTTAGATCGATTTCCTCACCCCGTTCGTTCAGTTTGCTCACGACTGTTTCCATTCGTGCCTCACTCAAATTTTGGCCGAATTTGAATTTCGCTGTGAGCTCTTTGATCGTGATTTTCACTACGGCGGTCCCACGCAGGTTTTTCAAATACTCCGGATCTTGAGAAGTAATCAGATCATACCCCCCTTCCGGCTGCAATTTTTGCATGAAGCAGTTCATTACGTGAGCCTTTTCCTGAGGATCTTCCAGAACATGTGCAGTTCCTTTTATATAGGCAGATTTAAAGTAGGTTGTTGCAGGACAAGCCAATTTAGGATCGGAAAAGTAGGAGGGAATCCTGGCATATTCTTTGGCCACTGAGAAAACCACTTGATTGTGCTGTTTCAGATTGCGCATTTTCTCACCGATCTTACTGCCGTGAAAATAAAGTGCGCCGTCCAGGTACACAAAATTCAAAGGGGTAATAGTTGGCCAGCCTACTTCATCAATTGTTCCTAGAAAACCGAAGCTCATTTCCTGTAAAAAGTCGATTGTGTCTTGTGAATCATCCACTGCGAATTCTTTGCGTCTCATCTCTCGCACCTCCTTTGTCTCAAAATAAAGGAAGGATTGACAGATGAAAAGTACCAATTTATGCTACATTTAATAGACCAATTTAAAGGTGGCCCGCAGTATGGATTTACAGTTGTCAATTTCGGGCTATGAACAAATCTACCCGTACAAATACCTGGCGCTTTATCATGCGCTGCGTGACGCGATTGCTGCCGGACAAATCCCTGTTTCCACCAAGCTTCCGTCCAGTCGGGAATTGGGGCGGCTTTACCAGTTTTCCCGCGGAATTGTAAATCAGGTCTATGAAATGTTAGCGGCAGAGGGATATGTTGTATCTGCAGTCGGGCGTGGAACCTATGTATTATTTGACGGAGGCAGCAAGTATGCGGACAAGCAGGCTGCATCCTCAATTGCCTTATCGCACTGGGGCAAACGGATCGATCAACTGCCGCTGCGGGGGCGTGTCAACCAAACAGAAGTTGAGTATGATTTCAGCCTCGTTCAACCGGACACCCAGAACTTCCCTTTGCAAGACTGGAATAAGCTGATGTATACAC
>JAQBPP010000129.1 GCA_028287455.1 Bacilli bacterium
ATTGGCATGACGAAAGGAATGCTAAGCGACGATGAACTCAAACAGTACGTGCAAGACCCTGTCAGCAAGCGTTTTCCAAATATTACAATTCAGCGGATTGACACCGGGCAAACAGGATCGAAGTTACCTGATTTGGTTGCGGCAGGAACCGTACCTGACATTGCAGCAAGTTGGGAAGGACCACTCACGGTATTAAACGATTTAGGGCTCACTTACAACATGGAGCCATTAATACAAAAACATAAATTTGACATTAACCGCATTGATTCACAAGCGATTGAAACAGCAAAAGTTGGAGTCGATCAACCGTATATTGCAGCGCTTCCTACGTACTCCAATGTATTTGCACTTTTTTATAACAAAACCATTTTTGACCGCTTTGGCGTTGCTTACCCCAAAGACGGAATGACGTGGGAAGATGTACACGATTTAGCTGTTAAAGTGACAAAAGTGGATAACGGCACGCAGTACCGAGGAATTTATGTCGATTCACCGTCCCGAGGCGCTCAACAGTTGGGGCTTACGTATGCCGATTTTACAAAAAACCAAGCAGCTATGGATACCGATCAATGGCGGAATTTATATCAGCTTTGGATCAGTTTTTATGACATTCCAGGTAATGCAGACGGTGCACTTCGAAAACTGGATAACAACGCAAACACGACTGCCTTTACAAGCGGAACAATTGCCATGATTACAGGATACTCCAGCACCTTAAATTCGTTGGGGCAAGTACCAGGTCTTAATTGGGATATGGTGACTTATCCGCAAAACAAAGCGCTGCCTGGCGTTGGACAACGCGTAGACTCGCCGTATCTTGCCATCACATCATCCAGTCAACACAAAGACGAAGCGTTTGAAGTCATTGCAACAATTTTATCGGACGCAGTTCAAACGGATTTAAGCAAGAACGGAAAAATGACCGTTTTAAAAGATCCAGCCATCAAGCAGCAATTTGGGTCAAACACTCAGTTTAAAGACAAAAACATTAAGAGCATGGCAGCGCTTAAATTTTCTATAATGGCTCCGGTGAAATACCTCGGCGATGGCAACTTGAATACGATAATGAACAATGCGTTTACCGAAATGCTGAAAAACCAAAAAGATGTCAACTCTGCCATTCGGGATGCAAACGATGCAACGAATAAAACAATTCAAACCCAACTGCAAACGAAATGATTTTAAAAAAACCGCTCGGTTGATCTATATGCCAAGCATTTTTTCACTAAAAAGTGGAAGAAATCATCAATGGCAGTGCCGGCGCCCTATGTCATCGGGCGCCAGCACTGCCATTTATTGGCGAATGATTGATTTTATTGCTCAAATAAACTATCAGTGAACGATTAAATCTGTCAGCAAAATCAGCGCGCCGACCACCCAACAGTAGATGGCGAATGGTTTCATGGCTTGAATTTCACGTTTTTTAAACCAACGCATCAGAATCCAGATGCTGGCGTAGGCAAAAATTCCTGCGACTACTCCCCCAGCAAGGGACACCTGCAGCAATCCTTGAGAGCCTGTCTTCACAAGTTTTGGAACCTCCAGAATCCCTGCTCCTGCAATAATCGGAGCCGCAAGCAGCATCGAAAAACGCGCCGACGCTTCATGCTTCAATCCCATCCAAAATCCTGCGGTCATGCTGGACCCGGAACGTGAAAATCCTGGAATCAGCGCCAAAGACTGGAACAAGCCTACAATAATCGCCTGTTCGTACGTCAAATCTTCAATTTCCTTCGTTCCACTCGAGCGGCGCTTCTCGCCAAAGAATAAGAAGAAACCGTTGACAATCAGAAAAAATGCAGCGACAGCGACATTACCGAACAACTGCTGTAAAGGCTGTTGAAGTGCAGCACCGATCAGAGCGGCGGGCAAAGTAGCCAAGATGACCAATATCAACAGTTTGCGTGAATGCTGATGTCCCTGAAAGATCGATCGGATCATCTGAATCCATTCGTCTTTAAAAAACACCAATGCGGCCAGCGCGGTCCCTAAGTGCAGCATCACCATGTAAGGAAGAAAATGTTCTTTTAAAAACGCAGGATCCAGATTCCAATGAAAAACATAAGGCGTAAAAACACCATGCGCTACACTGCTGATTGGAAACAATTCGGTTAACCCTTGTACAATTGCAATAATAATGCTTTGAACTAAAGACATTTTTTCCTCCTACATCATCAATTCGTCCGGATTGACACAGTGAAACCAGTAGAGAAATTGATTGGATTCGTAATAAAGAGAAGCAATTGTTTCGTAATCAATCGGTTCATCGTCAATACCAAACAGAAATTCGATTAGCTGGATGATCGACCGCAACATCGAAATACCCCCTGGCTGTCGGATACTCTCTATCATCCACTATAATGTAGAATAATTTAGAGAATATGAAGATAGGGTAAATTTTTTACCAATTCAAAGCTGTTTGCCACTCCGCCTTGCACTTCTTCTGCAGTCGTTCAATTCGTTTGCTGAATTCCTCGCGTTCTTTCTTTTGGCTCTGTTTGTGTCTGGTCCTAAGCAGGCTGCCCTTGCTCTGCCAACTGTCATACGCCTGCATGGCATAGGCTAGGGCTTTATCATAATCCTTTGCCTGATGTTCATAAAGTTTAGCTAATTCTAGATAAATGTCTGCCGGTACATACGATACTTCTTCACAAAGCTGCTCCCACATGTCTTTGGCGCGCATCCATTGCTTGTCTTTTTTATAAAGACTCGCCAACGCCATTTTTGCTTTGAACTGCTGTTTGCCGCCCATGCGGGCAGCTTGTTCATAGCAGAGCAGCGCCTGATGATCTTCCCCGATATGCTCAAACCAGCGTCCCACCTCGAAACGCTCTTCGTCCGAACAATCATGGCGAGGATCGAGCAGCATTCGTGACATATGGATATACAGCGTAATTAGAGACAATACGTCCCACTCGTTATGCTGCAGCACGCCTTGCAGGAGGGATGGATTTCGCTCATGCAAATAATCGAAATATAAGACGGGGGCCAAATATCCGGGAGTATCCTCCGTGCGCCTGATCCCCAGCATCGTTTGCTCCACCAAGGACAGCCGGCACGATTCAAGTCGATTTTTCCAAAGGCGCCTCGCGCCGTGCAGCAAGTCATAATGTCCAAACGCAGGCAGCTCAGGCACCTCGTCCCGAATCAAAGTGTGCCTGGTTTTCACTTGCGGCCAGTCAAACGCTTTGCCATTATAAGTAACGAGATTTTGCAAATCCTTCACATCTTGCAAAAACGCCTGGTACAAAGCAACCTCCGCCTCAGGACCCGGCAAGAAGAACTGTTTGACCACTACCCGCTCCGTCTCAACGCGGCTGTATCCAAGTAGAAAAATCATATTTCCTGTTCCACCATGGAGGCCAGTCGTCTCCGTATCGAAAAACAGCAGTTCGTGTGCCTGTCTGCCGGCAGCACTCAGCGGGTGGCAAGTGGTCGTTTCGTTCCACCGCCCGACCACTTCCTGCAGCTCCGCAAAACTGTAGCGGCCGTGCCGATTAGTGATTGGATAACTCACTTCGCGAATCATGGCGTAGTCGTCCTCATAAACAAAAGGACTGGCCTCCATTTGTGTCCACAGCTCCTGAAACGGAATTTCCCGAACAACAGACGTCTCACGGATTGGGGCTGCTGTCAGCGTTTTGCTTGTGCCTATGTTTAGTTCTGTACCAGGTTGCGTTCGGTTCTCGCTCAGGGCTGATTGCTGCGCCTCCTGGATCAGGTGGCTGCGAAAGCGTTCAAGTTTACCTTGGAGTGACACCTACGTTCTCCCCTCTCGCGACAGCAAGTAACGCCAGCGCTAATCGTTTCTCGCTCCCGTCGTCAGCAGCTCCCGTGCAAGACGGGCAGCCTGCTTCACACGGACAGCTGCGAATTAACCGCTCCGCATCTGCCAAAATAACATCCATATCCTGATACGCTTGTTCACTGAGGCCAATTCCGCCTGGATAACGGTCATAAAGAAAAATGGTCGGCAGGCCTGAATGCACCGCTTTGCGCTGCGGCACCACATGCAGATCCAGTGGATCA
>JAQBPP010000193.1 GCA_028287455.1 Bacilli bacterium
CCGCTCACGAACACGGTGGGGATATTAACGCGCAGCGCGCCCATCATCATGCCGGGGGTAATTTTATCGCAGTTCGGGATACATACCATGCCGTCGAACCAGTGAGCGTTAATCATCGTCTCCACGGAGTCGGCAATGATTTCGCGGCTGGCCAGTGAATAGCGCATGCCGATGTGACCCATGGCGATTCCATCGTCTACACCGATGGTGTTGAACTCGAACGGCACACCTCCGGCTTCGCGAATGGCTTCCTTGACCAGCTTGCCGAATTCCTGCAAATGTACATGGCCGGGAACGATGTCGACATATGAGTTACAGACAGCTATGAAAGGTTTGCCGAAGTCCTCTTCCTTTACGCCTGCTGCGCGGAGCAGGCTGCGGTGGGGAGCGCGGTCAAACCCTTTTTTGATCATATCGGATCTCATTTTAGGTGCGGGCATGCATATTCCTCACTTTCACTCAGTGTTAACCATTGATTATCTTCGAGTCTATCATAAAAGAAGCAGAATTGAATAGATGGAATTGATGGGCGTTCGGTGATTTTCGGCACGACAAAACCGCCTCATTCGTCACGATGAGGCGCTTTCTGATTCAGGAACAAACCGGCCAAGCCGGCAAACGGCAAGTTTTCGAAATGATCGGTTTTGTAGACGACCTCGGATTCGATCTTCGCTTCCTGGCTGATCTTGTTCCGCCGGAATTGCAGCTTGTCGAACAGCTTCACGAGAATTTGCGCGGTGTTGAGCGCGTCGTCGAGAGCCCTGTGATGTGAACCCGAGAACGGTAATTCGAGCTTTTCGAGAGCCGGCTTCAAACCGAGCTGCTGATGCTTCTCCAGCTTAAACGCCTTGGAAAGCATTTTTTGGAGATTATTGTGATTGGCGATCCAATCCGTCGAAATCCCGTATTGGCGGCATTCCTGCACCAGTTGTCGCTGGTCGTCGGGCCCCCAGGCGCAAAGGTACGACTCATCCGGTCCGATCCATTCCACGAAGGAACGGAGGACTTCCGGTAACGTACCCGCAGTGCTTACGTCCTGTTGGGTGATGCCAGTGAAAGAAGTCGTATCGGCCGTCAATTGAGGAGCGATGACCGGTCTGACGAACGATTGGAAGGTCCCGGTAATCTGGGGGACCCCTTCAACCAATTCCACTTTGACGGCACCGATTTCGATGATCTCGGCGACCTGTCCCTTTTTGCGCCTCACCGTCATTTCCAGATCGTATACGATATATGACACAGTTTGCACCTCGAGCTTCATCCGGGGGAAAATGGCGTACTTTTGTTATTATAGTCTTCTGCCCGGTTTTTGTCAGGGCAAAAAAAAGGAACTCCGATTGGAGTTCCGGTTTGGTTGCAAAGTCCACTTAGAATGCCGGCTTGAAGAACATGAACGCAAACAGCAAAATGCCCAAGCAAGTCGCGATATAGTTAATGCGGTCGGCCTTCGACAGGCCTGCTGCGATGTTTTGCGACACAGGCTGATCCGCAGGCTCTGCGGAGCGGGACACCTCGGCAGCCACCTTCTTCGCAGCGGGAGCCATGAAACCGATGACCACCACCTGAATGAGCACATACAAAGCAATGGAACCATAAATCCAAAACTGCTTATAACTGTAATTCCCAAGCCATGCCAACAACAATCCGCTAACAACCGCCAGGGAGCCCAAAATTTTAGGGAATTTCTCCAGCGCTTGCGTTAGACCAAGGGAGTTGCGGAGCTGGCCATACGTTTGACCCTTGCGCAACAATACATGAATGAAAAAGGTAGGACCGATTCCTACAATCGCAGAGACAACATGAATGAAAATCAAGATGTACAGCCAGTTGTGTGTAAAACTGTAACCGTTGAGAGACATGCTCATACTCCCTTCCATGATATGGGAGAATACCCACATCAGATATTAGCACGCTCCAACAATTTCGACAATATTTTCTTTTTTTCGATTATCTTTGGTTTTTGTAAAACTCATGCGATTTCCCGCTGGGTGCGCTCGCCACCATTGTCCAGTCCGAACCGGCCGCGGATCACCTCTTGCTCCCGGTCAATCGCTGATACTTTGCACTTTGACCGTAGTTCTAGACCAGGGGCGGCAACTACGCTGTAGGCGAATGTTGCCGCAAGAAAGTTCTCGCTACGTCCTGTGCCTTTCCCGCTTCAGGGCTTAACCAGAATCCTAGATGGTCATTGTTCTCCATCCAGTAGCGCTGAGAACCCGGTATGTGCTCATAGGCGTATACACCATCATAAAATGGCACATCAGCGTCCTGAGTCCCATGAATAATTAAACTAGGTGCCTTAATCCTCTCAAAGGGAAGCGGCTGGAGCAGGTATGAGCCCGAAAATTCATCTGACTCAGCCATAAAGACGGTTTTTATGAGCTCAATTGGTCAGAAACTGGTTATGATAATTCAGGCGGCAGCTTATGAATCAAATACTGATAATCTTCACCGCTGAATCTGGCAAGCTCTGGAGTTTTGTCCATTACACTGAGAACACTGTGAAACGCCTGCTTGAACTGCTTACGTGGATTGGCATCTTTTGCAGATAAACCTTTCCATAGCTCCTCGCGAATTTCGGTATCCAAGTCCTCCAGAATTTCCAAGAATAATTCCTCTTTCAAATTGTAGAACAAATAGAAAGCACCCTTGGAAATACCAGTTGCTTTCGTGATGTTTTCAACGCTAGTCTTACGGATGCCGAATTTCGCAATTAACTCCCTGCCCTTTTCATGCAGTTTTGCGCGAATCATGATCCGCTCTTGTTCGGTAAATGCTTTTGGCATGGGAATACCTCCGAATGAATTTAACAATGACCATCATGATATCTATAGTCATATCGTAGTTGAAACCCAATAAACTGCAACAACCCCCGGTCACAGCATATTTAGCGGGTTGCCATTGAATTACCTCATTATTCTTGGGAGCAGTCCAATAATTGGTCAGACGGAGAGAAATGGAGTAAGAACATGGTGCTCTTCCTGAGATTACTTAAATGTGGCGGAGAAACGTCAGCATATCCAGCCCAGCCTCAAGCATTGGAGAGGCTTGGGGATTTGAAGCAAATTGAACTTTTTATGTAGCGGGAATTGAACATGAGAGAGTGAAATGTTTCCTGACAATCTATCGGACAGGCAGCTGATGTTATAATAGGGGAAACCACCAATGGGAGGGTGTATGCCTATGAAGTTTTTTCACACCGCCAACTGGCATCTGGGAAAACTGGTACAGAACGTCTATATGACGGAAGACCAGCAGCACGTTTTAACACAATTTCTCCAAGCGATCGAAACCGAAAAACCGGATGCGGTTATTATAGCAGGCGATTTGTACGACCGGGCCGTACCGCCGACGGAGGCGGTCCAGCTGTTGGACCAGATTCTGCAAACGATTGTACTGGACCTGAAG
>JAQBPP010000221.1 GCA_028287455.1 Bacilli bacterium
ACGCGGTCTCCTTCCAGCAGGATGTTCTGCCGGTGAAACGAACCATGGCACAGCAGGTGAGCATCTCTCGCCCCTAGTAAGATGCGTCTGTAATACTCTGTGTTTGCAAGAGTTCCAGCGTGTTCCAGCATCTGAATCAGATAGGGCTGTGCGTATTCGAACAGCTCTTCAAAAGCATTAGGTTCCACCTTTTGCTGACTGATGGCCATGTAAGACCCCAGCTTGGTTAGGCTGACAGGTCCTCGCGCCATGAAATCATCTGCAGGCGGCAACCCAAACGCTGATCCGTCAAATCCTGCGGATGCCAGGTGAAAATTCGCCAGTGCTTGTACGGACTGCTGAATCGTGGTCATTTTCGAAAAATCCGCTTCTCTGCCTGGCAGCCAGTCAGCCAAATAAAATATACCAGTTTCATGGATCACGTACGGATCCGCATACTTGTTGCGAATAAACCGCGGGACGTGAGGAAACTGGTCATAAATATGTTCCAAGGCCTGAAACAGAAACTCTGCAAGCGCTGCTGATCCATTTATGCGTTTCAACATGCGGTATCCAGATGGTGTTTTAATTCGTAAAGCCCCGCGTACCCGCCGAATGCTTTCACACTCCAAGTCATATTCACGAAGTACTTCAGGATCGCATCCATAAGCGTGGAGCACGTCCAGAAAACTCATCACCACTCACCGTCCTTTCACCCCATAGTATGAACGGCCGCAAACGGGCAGAACTGGAAAACGAATAAGGGGAATCCGACTGGATTCTCCCTGACAGGAATAACTTCTTGAGTTCTTATTTTTTGAAATTGGTTGGAATGTAAAGCAGTTTCCCCGTATAACTTTCGTCGCGAGTCAACTGATTTTCTCGCATCAGATCAGCCACTGAAACTGAAAATTTATCGCTGATTTCTTCAATCGTTTCATTGTCCTGCGCGATCCGAAACACCAGGGTATAACTTCCTTCTGTTTTATCGCGAAAACTCGACCAGAGACTCTCTGTAGTCACCTCGCTGGTTTCCTCAGCAGCTGGATTGTCAACCACGCACTCGTCCTGCGCATTTCGGTCTTTTGCATCTAACTGTTCAACTGCCGCCTCCTGATTCTCTTCACGGAAAGGGTGTCCCGATGCGAAGCCCGAAAATGACAAAGCAGAAGATTCTTGCTGCAACGCGGGGTGGATCGAGTAGGTTGGACTGCTCTCCTTGTTAAGTACCTGTTCGGTTGGCTCTTCAGCACCGATTTGCTGCAAGGATGCATCCGGGAAAGCGAACTGATAGGTTTCCCGCGGTTGCCAGATCGCGGCTTCCGTGTCATAAAGCCCACCTGTCGGCTCTGACACGGGCTCTTCCTGCGCCAAGGTCGCCGGCCACTCTTGCGACCATGGCAGCACCTCATCCCACTGGGGTCTGGTCGGATCTGCCACTGTCTCTGCTTCACCTGCAGGCTCTGCAGGCACTACCGGTTGGAAATAATTACTCGCCCATGGAACAGCGGATGGAAATTCGCCCGCCTGATTCATGTTTTCAGCGGTTTCTTGCCCTTGCCCGAACTGAGGCACCTGCAGTTCCGTCACAAAAGGTGGAGTTAGCTTGTTGATATCAGCAAACGAAAACAGGTCTTGAAAAGGATCCGCCTGCAGCGGCCGCAGCGAAAGTGGTTCTGCTGACAACTCGGCAAATTCTTCTTCGTGCCGCATTTCTACTAACTCTTCTTCCACCTGCTTTGCAGAATCGAGCACAGCGCTGGACTGCTCTGATTGCGCTTCGATTTCGGGCACATCTTGTTCTTCTGAACGATTTTGCGCAATTAGATCTCGAATGAAGATTACTTCTTCTTGCGGATCAGTCGGGTGCCCTTCCAATACCCATTCCCTGTGTTCGTAGGTAACAAAGGGGCTGTCGACAGGCAGTGAATCTGCCGGATTCACCAAGGCGCCTAGTGCATCTCTGGTTTCCTGCTGGGAACCGACCAAGAACTCATAACCGCCTGCTCCACTTAGTCCCTGAATGATCAAATCCGCTTTGGCATGAACTTGATCTTCCGCGTTAACCGCAAGGTTCCAAGCCCCCACTCGCGCAGTGACATTGAAAAATGGACCTTCCTGTGCAGCGATCGGCACATGCAGTTCAAACGGAAGCCGATAATAGAGGGGATGAACTCCGTTATGACCAGCTGCTCCAGGCTCTGCACCAAACACATCGGAAACTGGCTGCGACCACTGCCCTGGCGTTTGATCCAGCGTTTCCCGGATAAAACCGCTGAACAGAATGGCCCCTTCCAAGAAATAAGTATCGCTTTGACGATCAAATGATGTGATTTCTGTGGCAATCGATACATCCTCTATTTCAGAAATGCTCCTTGCACCCTCAAGTTGCAACTGTTGATCAACTTTAAATTGTATCGTTGAAATCCCATGATCTTCAGACACAATGGTCCCTCCTTCATTCCGCAACCATCCTGCTCATGAATGCCTCATCAACACCTTATGACAGGAAGGACTGGTTCATTCCAGTAAAGCATTTGCAAACTGAATTCTCCTTCCTGCCAAAGCACACTCACGGGCCATCCGATACTCCAGCCGTTCTTCAGACAAAGCCGCCTCTGCGCTGCTCCGTTGTACGGACTCCTCCATTAATGCCCACGGAAAAAGGATCCAGTAGGCAATGAGCTGCTTTTCTTCTTTTGATAAGGATGCCTGCATTTCGTATGATCTTAACAACGACGATCCGATGTCCGCATCCCATTTCGTTTGCTGCATGACCCCTTGCAAGCAGCAGACGATGTCATACACTCTCAAATCCCGCCGAAGCGTGAGAGTGGCAGGGAGTTTTAAATAGCTTTGATCCTCAATCAGAAAGTTGGCCGCCCTGGTCTCTCCATGAATAAATCCCAACCGAGCTGCCTCCTGTTCCTGGACCCGGTCATAAGTGCTGCTCAATACGCCCTCGACCGCTTTTTGAGCACCCTCCCAAATCAGAGTGTCTGCTCGAGTTTGCCCTCTTTCTGCAAGCAGGATACTCAATTTTTCCAGATCTGCAAGAAAAGCCGTACGCCACTCTGGAAACTGCAGCTGCTCATTATACTCAAAGTAAAATTCCTTCGAGCACTGGTGAAATGCTGCCAACGTTTTCATGGCTTGTTCCCGCTCGCCGGCGTGTAAAAAGTTCGCCTCATGGCCGCCGCCTGCTTGCACTAAATAAAACCACTGGCCGTCTTGGCTGATCCCATATTCTCCAGTTTTTGGTATACTCACCTTAAGTAGTTGGTGGAAGTCTTGCCTTTGCAAATGGTTCAAGGCAGCTAATGTAAACGACAACTGTTCAGGTGAAACAGCGGATGAGACCAATTCATACTGGCCCCTGTCTGTATGCAGACGTACAGTGTGGTTGACCGTTTCCACCCAGTGAACAATAACCCCATAGGATTGTTCAACAGTACGAATGAATGCGGAGGAAATGCTTTTCGGAGCAGCAAGTCGACTTGGCATGCAGAGCCCTCCCCACGCAAATGATATCTAGCGTATGAAATTCGCCCACCATGTGTGAAAGGAGTATGAGAATGAAACAGCAAAATCATCAAGTCGTACTGATTACGGGAGCTGCCAAAGGAATTGGCAGAGCGATAGCGGAGAAATTTTCCAGACAAGGCTGGACTGTTGTCTTGGTAGACATGGATCTGGAACATGGACAGGAGTTTGCCCATTTGCTGAGCCAGCAAGGGGAAACGCAATTTTTTCATGGAGATATTCGGGATGAACAGCTGCTTGCGAATTTGATTGTGTCAATCGAGCAGAACTATGGCAGGCTGGATGCAATCATCAATAATGCAGGAATCGGAAAATTTCGGCCGTTAGAGGAAGTGACATTGGCTGATTTTGACGAGGTTCTCGCCACCAATTTGCGCGCGCCCTTTTGGCTGGCTAAACTGGCTGCCCCTTTATTGCGTGCGTCATGCGGCTCAATCGTATCAATTTCTTCTACGCGCGCGCTGATGAGTGAGCCTGGCAATGAAGCCTATGCTGCAAGCAAAGGCGCACTGCTTTCGTTAACCCATGCCTTGGCAAACTCGCTTGGCCCCTGTGTCAGGGTCAATGCCATCTGTCCCGGCTGGATTGACACCAGCGGAAGACCTGATCTGCTGCGCGACATCGACCACGCAGCTCATCCGGTAGGTCGCGTGGGGATGCCCGAGGATATTGCCAGTGCAGCCTATTATCTCTGCTGCCAGGAAGCAGGTTTTATTACTGGCCAAACTCTGGTGGTGGATGGTGGCATGACCAAGAAACTGTTGTACCCGGAGTGAGCAGTCTGCTAGTTTTGCTTTTCCAGAAAATCGATTACTTCTTTGGCCGTTCGGAACTGGAGCAGTTGGTCTACCTTGAGTTTCCACTCGCTTAAAGTAATTTCACTGATCCGCCGTTTGGCCGCCAAAATGCGGCTCGCCGACATTGAAATCTCATCGACTTCCTGTGCAATCAACCACGGAATTGCACGCAGATCACCAGCAAACTCACCGCAAACCCCCACCCATTTATTGTGCCGCTTGGCCGACTCAAT
This sequence comes from Bacilli bacterium, assembly GCA_028287455.1. GTDB lineage: Bacteria > Bacillota > Bacilli > Tumebacillales > JAQBPP01 > JAQBPP01. Next base: position 4,553 of record JAQBPP010000221.1, read on the forward strand.
AATAGAGCTCACTAAACGTAAGACAGCCGGATGAAACGGATTATATAAGTCAGAAACTTGCTCATTCATTCGATCAACCGCCAGCGTGTACTGCGTCAAATCGTTTGTGCCGATGGAGCAAAAATCCGCTTCCTGCAGAAATAGATCGGCTAGGAGAGCCGCAGCCGGGGTCTCCATCATCATGCCCAGCGGAACATCAGGCCCTTGCACTTGCTTGCGCGCAAGGTCAGCGAATTTCTTCACTTCGCGCCATTCATCGAGCGACTGAATCATCGGCACCATAATCCAAACATTGCCCATCTTGGCAGCTCGATACATCGCTCTTAACTGGGTCAGGAATTCCTTGGGTTGTCCAAGCGAAACGCGAACCGCCCGGTAACCTAAAAACGGATTCTGTTCTCCAGATTGAAAGAACGGCAGCACCTTGTCGCCGCCTGCATCCATCGTTCTTAAAATAACCGTTCGGTCGCCATATTGCCTGGCTACTTCCGAATAGGCGGCCACTTGCTCGTCTTCAGTCGGCCAAGAGGTGCGATTCACAAACATGAATTCTGTCCGAAACAGTCCAACCCCGTCTGGGCCCAGATCCAGTGTTCGCTGCGCTTCATCAGGAGTACCAATGTTGACCGCTACATGAACGCGGGTGCCTTCCGCCGTACGTGCTTCCCGCTGCTTCCACAGTTCCAGTTCAGCCAGGTTCCGGTTGCTTTCGTCTACCTTTTTCTGCCAAATGACACAGTCGTTCGCTGAAGGACGGATAATGCCTTTGCCAAGCGAACCATCCATAGCGATGAGATCTCCGGATTGGATTTCAAACCACTTGTCACCCATCCCACTAATAGCCGGGATACCGCTGCTGCGCGCTAGAATAGCACCATGACTGGTCTCGCCGCCTCTGGCCATCACAATTCCTTTGATTATGTCAGGATTGAGCTCGACCGCAACTGTCGGCGTTAACTCTTCCGCCACCAATATCACGGGCCCCTCAAGGGAGGTAATTAAATCATGGCTTGTCCCAAGCATCGAGGTAAGCAAACGGTCGCGCACATCCAGCAAATCGACTGCTCTTGAGCGCATGTATTCATCTTCCAGTGTTTGGAACTGCTGCGCCCATTCGGTTAATTCTTCCCACATGGAGGTGCCTGCAGGAGATCCCTGTTCAATCCGGCGCACCACGCCTTCACGCAGCAGCGGATCGCAAACCATGTATTCATGCGTTTCAATGATAGAAGCAGCCTCTGAATGCGGCGGCAAACGCCTGCGGGTCTCTTGCAGATAGAGGATGGTCTGTCTTACTGCAGATTCGAAGCTCTCAATCTCGGTTTGAACATCGCATACTCCACCTGCACTATGAGCAGGGTCGAGGAAAGTGCCGCCAAAGCGCATGCTATGAGTAAATAAGACATACGCGGGAGCGATGGCCACACCGTTTGATACTGGAAGACCTGAAAATGCTATGGAAAAACCCACTCGACTATTCAAACTCTCACCTCTTAATTAACAAACGCAGGAGTGGTTGTTTCGCTTCGATATACGTACCAGGCTGATGCACCTGCTCCAGTTGAATCACACTGTCAGGTGCCGTGATTATAACAGGGGTGACAACAGAATACTGCTCACTTACTGCCGGCAAATCTACAAGCAGGATCGGCATGCCCCTGGTGACCTTCTGCTCTTGATGTACAAGTGTGGTAAAACCTGCCCCCCCGAGCGAAATTGTGTTAATGCCTACATGAATCAAGATATGCAGGCCGTCCTCTGAGGTGATGCCAATTGCATGACCGGCCGGGAAAGTGGCGGTCACTACCCCATTGCAAGGGGATAACACCAGCCCCGATGCTGGCTCGATCGCTATTCCATCCCCGAGCAGCTTGCTTGCGAACACTTCATCCGGAACATCGGTTAACGAACGTATATGGCCTGACAAAGGAGCATAGAGCACAATTTCCTTGGTAGGAGGCAACTTCAGTATCTCATCCTTCAGCCGTTCCGATTCTGTCCCGAAAACAGCTTGCACCTGATGCGGGCCCAGGATGATCACACCCCATGCGCCGGCACCACGCAGGCCATCTTCCTGTACCTCAGCTGAATCGTGCAGTTCCAGCCTTAATCTAGTCATACAGGCTTCTACGAGGATAATATTCGCAAAGCCGCCCAGCGCATGAACGATCGCATCTGCACGCTGCGTATAAGAGCTGCTCACCCATCCTTCAGCCCCGGCGCCCAGGTGCAGCTGCTCCTGATCGTCAAATGTATTTTGCTCTGATGCGTTAGTTCTTTCTCGTTCACGACCTGGTGTCTCTAATTTACCCCAAATGATCCAAGAACGAAAGATCAGATAATAAACACAGCCAATTGCCAATCCAACCGGAATCAATCTAAGAGGGTGTGATCCAGATGGATAATTCACCACATAGTCGATAAGTCCAGCAGAAAAACCGAACCCCAGCTTGATCTGCAGGTAATTACATACGGCAAGTGACAAGCCTGTGAGCAGCGCATGCACCACATAGAGCGCAGGAGCTAAAAACATAAACATAAATTCGATGGGTTCTGTAATGCCGGTCAGGAAGGAGGCCAAAGCGGCCGACATCATCAAAGTACCTACTGCTTTGCGCCGCTCTGGGGGAGCCGTTTGAATGACCGCCAAACAGACCGCGGGCAATCCAAACATCGTAATCGGATAAAAGCCGGTCATAAACGAACCAGCAGCAGGATCGCCAGCAAAAAAACCCGCCATATCCCCGTGCACAACACTGCCAGTTGACGGATGAACAAAACTCCCTACTTGAAACCAGGCCACCGAGTTTAACAAATGATGCAGTCCCGTTGGCAGCAGCAGTCTGTTCACCACGCCATAAACAAAAACTCCTAGCGGGCCAATCTGGTACGCCCAGACGGACAGCGCGTCAAGACCGATGCCGAGCGGCTGCCATATGAGACCTAGAACGGCACCCAAAACTACCATCACCAGCGCTGTAAGGAGCGGTACAAATCGTTTTCCGCCGAAGAAACCCAGCGCGGGCGGAAACTCGATTTGATAAAAACGGCGGTAAAGCACAGCGGAAGTTATCCCGCTGATGACTCCGCCTAACACGCCGGCATCAAGTCCTGGATTAAAACTTTGCATGACACCCGTCATAACGGCGTATCCGATTGCGGCAGCAAAGCCGGCTATCCCCTCGCCTTGGGTGAGACCGATCGCCACCCCGATCGCAAACCACAATGGCAAATAGGCAAAGAGGGAATCCCCCGCAGCATGAAAAAGATGCAGGGTAAATGACAGCGCAGGATTAGTAGATTGAAACTCCCCGATCCTCAGCAAGATTGCCGCAGCTGGCAAGATGGCAATCGGGGTAACGATCGAGCGAGACAATTGGCCTAACCAGGCAAACACGTTTTCGCCTCCTCTCCCGCAAAGTATGGCTTACAACGTTTGAAAAGCTTCCCTCATCGCTTGCAATGTGAAATCTATATCTGCGTTCGTATGCGCAAGTGACATAAAGCCTGCCTCTAATTGGGAAGGAGCCAGATACACACCACGCTTCAGCAATTCGTGAAAATAGCGG
>JAQBPP010000245.1 GCA_028287455.1 Bacilli bacterium
GGAATGCCGCTTTGTCCAGCAATCCATTGCGCCGTGTCAGGCATCAACTGCATCAGACCGATCGCCCCTGCATTCGAAACGTTTTGCTCCTTAAATTTGGACTCAACACGTATAACGGCTGCAATCAAAAGAGGATCGACTTGAAATTCCTGGCCAGCTGCTTCTATGGTGTCACGGTGCTGGATGGGATACATCCACTTGCCGATTAAAGTTGAATTTAGAAAAACAATCACAAGAACAAGACATAAGAACAAAACTGCTAGGCGAATCAGTCGGCTGCGAGAAACGACTATCATGCGCTTCACGATTTGGTATCAGGGCGCCCTTCAGCAGTCCCCTGGAGCAGGCGCCAAAGTGCTTCTACCTGAGTTATGGTGTCAGCAAGACTGCCTGAATTATCGATAGAATAGGTAGCCAATTCGCGTTTGCGTTCAATGTCCATTTGTGATGAGATGCGCAATTGCGCTTGTTCAGTGGTTAAATTATTGCGTTTCATCAATCTCTCCAACTGTACATCATAGGGAGCATACACTAGAATGCTTTCAGTCATGCCCGGATACAGGCCTACCTCAAATAAGAGAGGGACATCAACGATCACAACGGCAGCAGGCCTTGCTTCCTGCTCTTGAATTTGACTTAACATATACTCACGCACACGCGGATGCACAATTTGGTTTAATTGCTCCAGCAGCCCGGCATTACCAAACACCTGGCTGCCCAGCCAAGGGCGATTGAGTTCACCTGTTGGCAGCAGCGCCTGTTCACCAAACACGGCGCGGATTTCCTCAAGTGCTGAAGTGCCAGGTTCGACCACTTTGCGCGCGGCCACATCCGCATCCAGAATGGATGCCCCCAACTCTCGAAACAGAGCGGAAACCGTACTTTTGCCGGTGGCAATGCCCCCCGTCAATCCGATGCTCATGCTAATTCTCCTTCTCAGGTGCAGGTTGACAGTTCGAACAAAAATGGGTGCCACGACCTGCCACACGAATCTTGCTGATGGGCGTGCCGCAGACAGTGCAAGGTTGTCCTGTTCGGCCATAGACCCGCAGTTGAAATTGGAAATCTCCGGCGCTCCCATACCCATTCACATAAGATTTGATTGAGGATCCTCCAGCTTGTAACGCTTGCAGTAACACAGCGCGAATTGCCTGATGAAGCCGGGCACACTGGTCGTAACTGATTGCGGAACATTTTGTGGCCGGATGAATTCCCGCTGCAAATAATGCCTCGTCCACATAAATATTCCCCAGTCCCGCCACAAATGACTGGTCAAGCAGCGCAGCCTTGCAATTTTGTTTTCGTTTCTGAAGTGCTAACCAAAGCGTTTCCACGGTAAAAGCGGATTCCAGCGGTTCTGGCCCCATCGTGCGCAGGGAATCGATACGGTTCAATGTTTCGGGGGTTAATAAATCAAATGTGCCAAATTGACGGACATCCCGATAGCGCAACTCAGTTTTGTCAGTAAAACGAAAGATTAGATGGGTATGTTTTTCGATTGGATCCTCTTTTGAATAAAGACCATATCGCCCTTCCATGCGCAGATGGGACACCAGCACATACGGATCAACAGAAAAAAGCAGGAATTTCCCGCGCCGTTTAACTGCGGAAATGGTACATCCTTGCAGCAAGAATGCAAATTCTGATACGTCTGATGGTGTACGGACGATCCTGGGCAGCATGACCTGAACATCCTCAATGGTTTTCCAGGCGATCAGAGCTTCCAATGAACGCCTGACCGTTTCAACTTCTGGCAACTCAGGCATACTCTCCTCCTACTTGGCTTCAAACCAGGTGTCACCCACATGCACATCCACAAGAAGAGGCACTGCAAGCTGAACTGCCTGTTCCATATTAATTCGAACCAGTTCGGCCAATTTGTCCATTTCCTCTGCTGGTCCCTCAAATATTAATTCGTCATGCACGGTTAACAGCATTCTCGAGGCCAGTCCCGATTTTTGAATCGCTTGATGAACCTCCACCATCGCCTTTTTCATGATATCGGCAGCAGAGCCTTGAATCGGTGTATTCATTGCTGTGCGCTCAGCAAACGAACGAAGATTGAAATTGCGGGATTTGATCTCAGGCAGACTTCTCCTGCGGCTCAGGAGCGTCGTCACATAACCATTTTCGCGGGCTTGTTCCACAATCGATTCCATATATTTTTTGACACCGGGAAAGTTTGCAAAATAGTTCTCGATAAATTCCCCCGCCTGTTTGCGGGTAATCCCCAGATTTTGCGACAATCCATAATCGGAAATCCCGTAGACGATACCGAAGTTTACCGCCTTTGCCGCCCGCCGCATCTCGCTGGTGACCTCTTCTTCAGCAACACCAAACACTTCTGCAGCGGTACGGGTATGAATGTCAATCCCTTGAATAAATGCATCACGCATATTTTCATCGCCGGAAATATGCGCCAAAATGCGCAATTCAATCTGTGAATAATCGGCTGACAACATGCACCACTGCGGGTAGCTCGGAATAAACGCTTGCCGCAGTCTGCGTCCTTGGCTCAACCTAATCGGGATATTTTGCAAATTGGGATCGATTGAAGAAAGACGTCCTGTGGCGGTGGTAATTTGGCTGAAGTTCGTATGAATACGGCCATCCGGACAAATCACTTTGAGCAGCCCTTCCACATAAGTGGACACCAGTTTGCCCAGTTGCCTATATTCCAGTATTTTCTGGACAATCGGTGAAAATCCCGCCAGACGTTCCAACACATCTGCACTAGTTGAGTAACCAGTTTTCGTCTTCTTGTCTGCTGGCAGTCCTAATTTCTCAAACAGCACTTCACCCATCTGTTTCGGTGAATTAATGTTGAATTCCATGCCCGCCAGTTGGTAAATTTCCTGCTCCAGAATGGCCAGGGATGCGGAAAATTCCTGACCCAACTCCCGCAGTGTTTGCGCTTCGACCCGAACACCAGTTGATTCCATCTCTGCCAAAACAAAAGTCACCGGCAACTCGAGTTGTTCATATAGACTGAGCAGTTCAGCATCTTTCAGTTCCTCAGTCAAAGCACCTGCGAGCAGAACGCCTCCCCAGGCAACAGCTGTCGCATAATCACGCAAGCGCTTCTGGTCATCCCCATCGCTCGATTTAGACGATTTAGCAAGGGGCGGAATCACCCAGCCATAACGGGACTGCAAAATTTCACGATAATCAGGCACGCCACCCTCTGGATTCAACAAATAACAGGCCAACAGTGGATCCATTACGCCCCTTGGCAATTCGATGTCCAATCGATTCAGCAGTACTTGCGCAAGTTTCGCATCAGGGACTACTAACTGCGGCTGTGCAGCAAACAAGGTCTTCAACCCGCTTAACGGCTCTGCATCCTGATCAAAATCGGCCTGCTGCAGAAGCACATAACCGCAGAAACCGTCAACTGCCAGTGCAGCACAAGTGATGATCGGAAACTCACCTTCTTCATGCACAGCATGCAAATACATCCCCACCTGATGATGCGGTGAGACGTTCGACGATTCCGGTTCAGACAAGTGTGTCAGCAGGGCGTCCACCAGAGTGTCAATTCCTTCATACTGAGCAGCATCTGGGAGGGGAATACCGCTAACATCAGGGTTCGTTTGCCCCTGCACACCTTGATATACTTTTTCTTCCAGCTTCAATCGTTCAATTAATTTACGGAATTCGTACTTTTTAAAAGCAGCCAGAAGTTCTGCAGGTTCATACTGCTGCCGAATAAAAGTATCTACTTGCTCCGCAAGCGGCACGTCCCTGTTGATCGTCGCAAGTTCCTTCGACAAAACAGCCAGGTCTGCATGTTCGCGCAGCTTGCTCTGAAGGCTTTTTCCACTTATCTCGTCTGTATGTAAAAGGACTTCTTCCAATGTGGCATAGTCCGCCAGCAGTTTCAACGCGGTTTTCTCTCCGACACCAGGCACTCCGGGAATATTATCAGCTGAGTCACCCATTAATCCTTTTAAATCAATCATTTGTGCTGGACTTAGTCCATACCGTTCATTTAAAGCGGCCACATCATAGCGGTCGACCTCAGTTACGCCCTTGCGGCTCATGACTAACAGGTCCACATGCTCCGAAATCAGCTGCATCATATCCCGGTCGCCGGAAACAATGGTGGTAGGCATGTTCGCTTGCTTTGCACGCAGCGAATAGGTGCCGATGATATCATCCGCTTCATAATTTTCCAGCTGTAAAAACGGGATGCGCAGCGCCCGCAAAATCTCTTTGACGATTTCAAACTGACCCGATAATTCTGACGGCGTTTTTTCGCGCGTGCCTTTATAATCGGTAAACATATCATGGCGAAACGTCTTTTTTCCTGCATCAAAGGCGACTAACACGTGAGTTGGTTTCTGATCCTCAAGCAGCTTGAGCA
>JAQBPP010000246.1 GCA_028287455.1 Bacilli bacterium
AAATCGGGCAGGATGTCCCTCAGCGACTCATCAACCAGTTGAAATTTGTTGCAGCTGCATATCTGTACAGTTTCCGAATGATCGGCTTGCGTTACGCTCTGGAAAATAATCGAATTATCCTACCTGAAAACAATGAAAAGAGTACGATCGCCATGTATATGATTCTGGAATAGCCTCAATTCACCAATGTTTTGTTTAACTCGACGCTCGGTACAACTCATCAAATACTTCCGCTGCCTCAAAATCCGCCTGCGTCAATCCTCCAGCGTGCCATGAAGTTAGGCGCAACGTAACTACTTTGAAGTCGATGGAGATGAAGGGATGATGGTTCTTTCGTTCCGCCTCATCTGCCACTACGTTCGTGAAGCGAATCGCATCCATAAATGAAGAGAATCGAAACTTCCGTGAGATCGTTTTTTTATCCAAACTCCACTCAGGTAACGATTGCAACTGGCTGGCAATCTCCTGTTCAGTCAGTTTCTCCACACCGACTCCCCCTCTAAAATTTATCATATTTTGTGGAGCAGAAAAATTCAATGCAGCAGATAATTTATGTAACAGACAAATTGAACATCAACAATGGGGGTATGTGCTTGAAACGATTACATTACCTGGATAACTTACGTGTGTTCCTCACGATGCTCGTCGTTGTATTCACTTGTTTTGCAGTGGCCTACGTACTCTTAAAAATTCCTTTGACAAAGAAAGTGCTGTGAACGACAAAGTCCCCTGGATTTCCCCGTTACTTTAGAATAAGAACCGAGTAATGTAGTCCACCAGTGGTTGACCAAGGTTGTGCACCGTCTGTAAGACCACGGAATCCTGCAGAGCTTTTTGCCACACTGGCGATATGACATGCAGATCTTCAATCAACGGCAGCGCGACCATGATGCCCGCAAGTTCCAACACTGCGGTACCAATGCCCAGCAAAAATCCGCCCAGTGCATCAAGCGGCATTGGCACCAGGGCCCGCAGGAGTGGGACCAGGATCGGAGTTAACAGGAGCGTTGCGATGATCTGCACTCCATACAACACAACGAGGAACCCAATCAAGCGAGCAAATAAATTGCTTAATGTCGCGGTAAATGCACCCGCAATGGTTTGATTCGGGTCGCTGGCCGCGATTTTGTTCTTGACAAAGGAAGGCAGCGGAGATTGATCAATGACAGTGTGTGCCACAGGATTGGAGATTTTGATTTGATCCATACCTGGTGGCAATTTGGTGGCCACATACTGCCTGATCACTGCATCTGCGCCGATGCGATGCTCAAGCCACACGCCAAGTGGAGCACTAAAATGCAGAGCAACAATCAGCGCAGCGCCGTACACCGCCCAGTTCGTGATCCCGCGGACAAGTCCACGCGACAGACCGCCAAATGCCAAACCTGCGATAAAAATCACTACGATCAGATCCACAATGCTTGATGGGTTCACTTGCAGTCCCCTCCAATGCCTGGCGTTTGAGTTCGTGTCTTAGCTTTTTATACAGTCTCGAAAAATTCACGATACAGCGCAATGACAGCTTTGTCGGCATCTACTGCCTGGACGCCAAACATGATGCTCACTTCAGACGAACCTTGATTGATCATTTCAATGTTGATGTGTTCTTTGGCCAGCGCTGCGGTGGCCCTGGCAATGGTGCCCACCGAACTGCGCATGCCTTCGCCGACAATCATGACTAACGCCAGATTGTGCACCACAGACAGCTCATCCACCTTGAGCTGTTCCTGGATTCGCGTAAGAACGCGTGCTTCTTTATCCGGATCCAATTGATCCTCACGAAGCACCACAGAGATATGATCAATTCCAGATGGCGTATGTTCGAACGACAGCTGTTCCTCTTCCATAATCTGCAGCAGCTTGCGCCCGAAGCCAATTTCCCGATTCATTAAATACTTGCTGAGATAGATGCTGCAGAATCCTTTGTCGGCCGCAACACCTGCCACCAATTGCGAGGTAGGCTGGCGATCCGCCACTATCATGGTGCCTGGCGCATCCGGATTGTTCGTATTTTTAATACAGACAGGAATGCCAACACGAAATGCAGGAAGCAGCGCTTCCTCATGAAACACGCTAAACCCGGCATACGACAACTCGCGCATTTCACGGTAGGTCAATTCCTTGATTTCCTTCGGCTGCGCGATTAAACTCGGATTCACCGCAAACACGGAGTCCACATCCGTGAAATTCTCATATAGATCAGCATGTACAGCAGCCGCTAAAATTGATCCTGTAATATCGGAGCCGCCGCGCGAAAACGTAACAATCTCGCCACCTTCCGAATAGCCAAAAAAGCCCGGAAAAATTAGCAGTCCTGCACGTTTACGCAGTTCACTCAGTTTGCCATACGATTCAGGCAGTACTTGCGCATTGCCAGGCTCATCGCTGACGATCATTCCCGCTTCCATCGGATGAATATAATGCGCGTCATACCCTGTGCCTTGCAAGTACGCAGCAACCAGCCTTGCGCTGTTATCCTCGCCTGCCGCTTTCAACCCATCAAGGAAGCGCTCTGGATAGCCAGTGTCTTTTTGCAGCCTGCCATGCAAATCAGCAATGATTTCATCGATTACTTGTTTAGACAATGCGAGATCATTGGCAATCTCGGAGTATCGGTCAATGACCGCTTGAAGTTCCGGTTCAGCTTTGCCTGTGCTTAGAAATTGCCGCGCACAGCAAATGAGTAGATCTGTTACTTTGCTATCGTTCTTGAAGCGTTTGCCCGGGGCTGAGACAACAACCAGTCGGCGCCGGTCATCTGCGGTAATGATCCGGCAAACCTTTCGAATCTGTTCTGCGCTTGATAAAGAAGTTCCGCCAAATTTTGCAACCTTCATTTCCTGCTCCTCCACCTATCTGTCTGCATTACCCTATCCTGTAAGTTATTCATGCTCGCCAAAATTGCAATTGTCCGCACAAGTTGTCCTTATACAGTTTATCATTCTACCTTTAAAGCTGCCAGAATTCTATACGGGAACTAATTCCTGTGCTATGATACCGAAGTGAATGAAAGGAGTCACCTATGATGGAAGCGATTATAAAACCGGCCTCAACTTATCAACCGACTGTTTACCGCATTTTGTTTACCATTAGTGTAGTACATTTGTTAAACGATACGATTCAAGCTGTCATACCTGCTTTATTCCCCGTCTTGAAACTATCGATGAACTTATCTTTCGCCCAATTGGGTCTGATAGCATTTGCCTTGAATGTGACCGCCTCCATCATGCAACCTTTCATTGGCTGGTACACCGATAAGAAAACATCCCCCTTTTTCCTGCCGATTGGCATGACCTGTACATTTTGGGGGATGCTGGGATTAGCGTTTTCGTCCCATTATTCCTTCCTGCTGCTGTCGGTCATGTTGATCGGAATTGGTTCGGCAGTATTCCACCCGGAAGGCTCCCGCGTAGCTCATATGGCAGCAGGCACCAAGCGTGGTCTGGCGCAATCCATTTTCCAGGTTGGCGGCAACTCTGGCCAGTCGCTGGCCCCTGTGATGACTGCTCTCATTTTTGTGCCTTTTGGCCAATTCGGCGCGATCTGGTTTACAGTAGTGGCAGCAGTTGCGATCCTTTTGCTTCTTTATATCGCCTTCTGGTACCGCGAGCATTTGCAGAACCATCCTCGTGTTGTGAAACCGAAGGCAACAGCGGCCCATGCAGATTCGAAGTCGGCAGCAAAAACGCGGCGCATTGGGGTCGCCATGCTTTTATTGCTGTTTTTAGTATTTGCACGCTCCTGGTATCACGCGTGTATTACCAATTTCGGGGCATTCTTCCTAATGAATAAGTTTGGCATGGATCTGAAACACGCACAGATTTATATTTTCCTGTTCCTGGCCGCGGGTGCACTGGGCACTTTCCTGGGCGGACCGCTGGCAGACCGATTCGGCCGCAGAAACATCATCTTTTTCTCGATGATCGGTTCAGCACCGCTGGCCATGCTGCTGCCGCATGTGAACTTGTATTGGGCTCTCCCCATTTTCCTCATTAACGGATTTATTATCTTATCGAGCTTCTCTGTCGTAGTCGTTTATGCGCAAGAGCTGGTTCCAGGCAAAGTCGGGACCGTGTCTGGACTGGTTGCGGGACTTGCGTTTGGCATGGGCGCCCTTGGCTCCGTTGCACTCGGCAACTTGGCCGATCGTTATGGGCTGAGCTTTATCATGAATTTGTGCGGTTATCTGCCGCTGCTTGGAATTTTAACTTTCTTCTTGCCTTCTGACCGGAAGCTGCGTGAATGGGAAAAAACAGTTATTCCTTCCTAGCTCCGGTTGCAGGCAATAGTCGCGTCGGTAGGAATAACTGTTTTTTCTGCTTGATAACAGGCAAAAGTCGGGCGGGACTTGGATTGTCTCCTCACTCAGGTTGCAAGCAAAAGCCGTTCGTTGACAATCCAAGTCCCGCTGCTAAATAAAATCAAAACAAAAGGGCGTAACCGCCGCGTGTGTGACTTTTGCTTGCAACCTGAGCGCACGCGGCGGTTACGCCCTTTTTCGAAAGGAACAGATGTTTTTTCCGCTGCTTAAGTAATGAAAAACCGTGGACTGCGTGCCCACGGTTTTTGATTACTTCTGAATAATCGGGATAGATTTCACATCGATAATCATCGGAACCTGTGTCGCCCGGAGGATACACCTCGAGCTCTGGCCCACCAGCGTGTTGGTAGCCGGTAGCTGGGAACCACTCCTGAAAGATTCGTCCCCACACTTCTTGAATCGCGCCTGGCAAGCTGCTCTTTGTCATGCTCATAATCCAAGCAGATGAAAGGGTGACGAACAGGCACCCTTCGCAATCTCATCCATATTGACCTGTTCAGTCAACCTGTTTTCCATCAACGCAGGTAGCATCCTTCATCCTATCCAGCCATTCCAATCCTGTCACCTCCTACGCCTTCTATCTTAACAATCGGAAAGCGGGCATTCCTGTTCGTTCATGCTTTCTGCGGACAGATCATCATGTATTCACAACAATATCGCTAAATCTTTGGAGAAGTAATATAAATAAGTTTCATGAACCTTACAGTGCCAAATTTGTTCGATTGCCTGTCGGTATAAAGTAAGCTGCAGACGATAACGATCGGTCAATTCAATCAGTGTGCCTGACTGAACCTGTCCGTAAATCGCGTCTGTCTTAAAATCCACTAAAACTAT
>JAQBPP010000082.1 GCA_028287455.1 Bacilli bacterium
TTTCACCCGGATGCACCTGAGCATCAGATGCAGATCCGTGGATCATGCCAGTTGTCATCCCAAGTGGATCGGTAAAATCTGCAACTCCCGTTAGATTGCCCGCAGCTGCTTCTTCGGTTCCGGCTAATTGGGAGCTGTCCCCCGCTGGTTCCTGCCGCCTTGAATCTGAATCAGCCAATAGCTTCACCTCCAATTCAATCTAGGTGAAGTATTCCACAATTGCTGTTACTTAACCTCAATCCATTGATCTGCCCATTTTTGAATCTCATCCATCACATTGTCTAAAGATTTTCCTTTGTCACTCAACTCATATTCGATTCGAACAGGGGTTTCAGGGTAGACGCGGCGAATGACGAGCCCCGCTTCTTCCAGTTCTTTAAAACGTTCCGTCAACATTCGGTCACTCATGTTAGGGATCATGCCTGAGATATCTTTATACCGCTTGGGTCCATTCATCAGTGTACGGATGATCAATCCAGTCCAACGTTTTCCCAGCAGCTCGAATGCCAATTCAAACTTCGGGCACAAATTCATCTGTTCCATCTGTTTCATCATCTCCGTTACACTATTATAATATAGGATTAGGATTCGTATTAGATGATTGATTATTCGACCAGTTTGGATTTTAACCTGCTTAAGTGGTACAAATAGTGTAAATACAAATTATAAGGAGATCGTGGAAAATGATTCCTTCTTTATTTTTGGCCCATGGCTCACCAATGTTGGCGATAGAAGATAACGCGTACAGTCAATTCCTGACAGACTTGGCAAAACAAATAAAACCTGATGCAATCGTCATTTTCACTGCCCATTGGGAAAGTGACATCCTTACGATTTCTTCTACAGACGACAGCTATCAAACCATTTATGATTTCTCTGGCTTCCCGGACGAACTTTATACGATCAAGTATCCTGCCAAAGGATCCACACGCATCGCAGCTCAGCTGGCAGCAAAATTTCAACAGAAGGGCATCCAAGTCCGACTGGATACCACCAGAGGCTTGGATCATGGCTCCTGGACCCTTTTATATCGCTTGTATCCAAAAGCGGATATCCCCGTGGTGCAAGTGTCGGTCAATCCATCTCTTCCTGCGCAGCAACAGTATAAAATAGGTCAATGCCTACAAGGTCTTGGACAACAAAACATTTTAGTCATCGGCAGCGGTGTCACTGTCCACAACTTACGGATGATCAAATGGGGGCAAACGACGCCAGAACCTTGGGCTGTGGAATTTGATGATTGGCTTATTGAGCGGATTCAAACGCAGGATTTGGATGCACTTTTCGCTTACGCAGAACAAGCTCCTCATGCTCGGCTTGCTGTTCCCAGACCCGAACATTTCGTTCCGTTATTTATAGCGATGGGCAGTAAAGAACCCTCAGATGAATCCAAGGTTCTGCATCGCAGTTATGACCTAGGTACGTTGAGCTATTTAAGTTTACAATTTTGACCAAAAGAGCCAAACTTATTCTGGTTAAGCCGTTAACCGATTGATCATCATGACTGCAGCACCGGTGGCCAAAGCATCTTCGCCGAGCTGTCCCTTGATAAATTCAACTTGATAGGCAGGGTAATAATAAGTTTTTGCCAACGCCACAAGCTTTGCGGTTTCGAAAAACAAGTGATTTGTAGTTAGGAGCATGCCTCCTAAAATCACTTTTTCCGGGTGCAGGATATTCAGTAAATTCGCAAGTCCAATGCCAAGGCAGGTGGCGGCTTGAGTGAAAATCTCTGTCACCATTACATCATTTGCCGCAAGCGCCTCCAGCAAGTGTGCAAAATTGGCCTGCTCCGGTTGGTCCACATATTGAGTGAGCAGACTTGCCCTGCCTTGTTTAAGGAGTGACTTCGCCTTTTGCTCCAAGGCATAAATGGAAACATACGACTCAAGAGCACCATAGTTGCCGCTTGGATGACGGGGAGGTTCCCCATCGGACTGGATAATCATTTGACCAACAGATCCTTCCATATCAAACGCACCATAAACCACTTGTCCCCCTGACATCATTGCAGAACGAAGTCCGACACCGGCATGAACATATAACAAATGTTGGTACTCCTGAGGAGTATCCACCCAATATTCGCCTAAAATGGACGTATTGGCGCCATTGTCCAGGCCAACAGGAAAATCAAATTCGTTTTCAAACGCACGGCAGATTTCTACATTTTCCCAGCCTGGAGCAGAAAAATGCAAAGGACTTAAGATAACGCCTCGTTGTCGGTCCAAGGGACCGACTGCTCCAATTCCCATACCCAGGATCGAATCAATCGACAGCCGGTGCCTGTTCATCATCCTCTTGATGGCAGCCTTGACCTTTTCTATGAAAAACTGCGGCGTGAATTCTCCCGACATCTGCCAATCGATGGCATCCAGTTGATTTAACCGCAAATCAAACAGAATGAGTTTGGAATGAGTGCGCGACACATCAAGACCGAACACATACGCGTACGTCTGATTAATCTCATATAAGATAGGTCTTCTTCCGCCGGTGGAAGCGCCGTATCCCACTTCATTCAACAAACCGTCTGAAGTAAGTTCATCCAGCAGACGAGTTAACGTACTAGTGCCAATGCTGCTTTGTTCCAACAGTTCGAACTTGGAAACCACTCCTGTTCTGCGAATGAGCTGAAACACTTCTTTACACTTTAAATTTGGAATTCGATTTTGAATAAGGATCATGATACCCACCATTCATCACTAGAATGTTCAAAGATAACTGGAATCCCGGCTCTCTCGCAGCCCATGCAGCTCACTGGCCCTATACAGCAGCACCAGAACTGTCGCACATATTCCGAGCAGCGCGATTGCCAGAAATGCCAATCGGAATGATTGAATCATGACATCAACCGATGGATTGTTCCCTGCAGTTGAAAAAAACACCAGAGATGATTGATAAACCGCTCCCGCTATGGCAACCCCGAAACCCATTCCAAACGATCGTGACATATTTAAAATTCCGCCCGCAAGCCCTAGCTGCGTTTTGCGAACACTCCCCATCACAGAGCTGTTATTGGCGGGAGTAAAGATCCCTTGTCCGATTCCTAACAACAGAAGCGCAATTACCAGAAACAGAAAACTGGGTTGATTAATGATGAACCCCACCATCAAGGTGGACACCGTTGCGAAAACCATTCCTAACAAGGTCAACATCCGGCGGTTAAATCGATCTGCCAAGTACCCCGCCACGGGCGTAATGATCGCCATTGCTATCGGTACAGCCGTTAACAAATACCCGGTGCTCGATGGGGATTGCTGCCTGACATGTTCCAAATAAAAAGGCACCAAAAATAGAACCCCATACATGATTGCAAAAGACAACAGCCCCGTGATGTTCCCAAATGTCATCGTCCGGCTTCGAAACAACGACAGATCGACCATTGGGTTTTTAACACGCCGCTCCCAGATGTAGAAAGAATATAAGAAAACCACTGACAACGCGGCATACCCAAGAATTGGCGCCGATAGCCACCCTGCCTGATTTCCATCGGTTACGATTAACAGAATAAACACTAATGCAGGTGTAAGCAACAGTGCTCCCAGATAATCGAATTTCTGTTTCACCCGCGCAGTATCCCGCGGAAGGATTACTATTCCCAGCAAGGTTCCAATGAGACCGATTGGAATGTTTACGTAAAAGATGGCTCGCCACCCGAAGTAGGTAATCAGTAATCCGCCAATGGCGGGGCCCACCGATAATCCGATTGCCTGGGCGGATCCTTGAATACCAATCGCTTTGCCCCTTTGCCTTGAGGACATATTCGCAGTGATTATCGCAACGCTGTTAGCCTGCAGCATGGCTGCGCCTGCAGCTTGCAGCACCCTTGCACAAATCAAATAGTTGAGGTGGGGAGCCATCCCGCACAGCGCCGAACCGATCACAAATACGGTAAATCCCAGTGAGTACATCAGTCGGCGTCCGACCATATCCGATATCCGTCCAAAAACGGTTAACAGCGCGGTTAAGGTTAATAAATAAGAAACCGACACCCACTCGATCCGCTGCATCCCCCCACGAAAATGCGTCAGTAATGTGGGCATCGCGACATTGACAATACTCGCGTCCAATGCCGCCATAAATGCACCAACGCAAACTGTGGCTACTACAAACCACGGATAGGCTGCACGCTGAGTTAAGGATTCATGCGGAAATCTATGCTCCATGATTTGAAATACTCCTCGCCCGGAACCTTTTACTCTTAGTATAAACCAGTTGATTTCATAATAGAATAAAGATCTCAATACTGCCCCGAATCCCACAGATATAACTCTCTTATCCAATTTGTTTAGTGGGTTTTGGTCTGTCTCTACAACGACTTATTTCCATATTTATTTTAAGTCAATTCTAATTCTTTGTCATGCACCAAGTGATCGTCTTGTTTGCCATGGATGAACGAAGTTTAACTGACACAAACTACAAATGGAATAATTTTAGTTATATGGAGACTTCTCATGGATAATTCGTATTCAGAACAGCTTATCGGCTGGGTAAAACACTATAAATCTTACGCAGTTGCTGGAAAAGCAGCTTCCTATATACCTGCCCTTGCTCACGCAAATCCATCTGACCTGGGCATCTGTCTAACAGCACCCGATGGGGAAGTAATGCGAGCAGGCCAGTGGAACACTGCCTTCACTCTCCAAAGTGTTTCTAAAGTCATCAATTTTATCGCCGCTTGCCTGCTGACTGGAATTCCTGCTGTTTTGGAACATGTTGACGTTGAGCCGACTGGTGATGCGTTTAATTCCATCATTCGATTAGAGTCGCATCACCCTGGCAAACCGTTTAATCCGATGATCAATGCTGGGGCAATCACAGTTGCCTCGATTCTACCTGGGACTACCGCAGCAGAAAAATTGGAATCTTACATGAAATTCATGGAACAACTGTTGGGGAAACGACCGACCATTAATCGACAAGTCTTTGAGTCGGAATGGGAAAGTGCCGATCGAAACCGTGCAATCGCCTATTATTTAAAAGGGGTTGGCTACTTAGATTCGCAGGTGGATGTGGCACTGGAAGTCTATTTAAAACAATGCGCCGTTGAAGCCACCACCGAGGATTTAGCGCTGATTGGACTAATCCTGGCTCATGATGGATTCGATCCGTTGACAAAGAAACAACTCTTCCCAAAGGAAATTGCGAAGTTATCTAAATCGTTGATGGTTACCTGCGGGATGTATAATGCCTCTGGCAATTTTGCT
>JAQBPP010000298.1 GCA_028287455.1 Bacilli bacterium
AGACCATGCCTCACTTGGCGACACTGCCATTTCTGTTCAGCCTGTCATTCGCCAAGTTTTTATTGGGCCAAGCAGTCAAATTCGGGACAACGCTGAATTCGAACGGAAACTTTATGTCATAAGGAAACGAGCCGAAAATGCGATTCGCAGATCGGAAACAGCGGGTGCAGACTATTTTTACTTCGCCAGTCTATCAACGAATACTATTGTTTATAAAGGCATGCTAACTCCTGATCAGGTGGATGCTTACTATATTGATTTACAGGATCCTGAGATAGAAACCGCACTTGCTTTGGTTCATTCACGCTTTAGCACGAATACATTCCCGAATTGGGAACGGGCACACCCTTATCGTTATGTGATCCATAATGGAGAGATCAACACGCTGCGTGGCAACGTGAATTGGATGCACGCGCGGCAGGCGATGTGTGAATCTGAACTGTTTGGCGACGACATGAAGAAACTGCTGCCAATCATCGACGCAGAAGGCAGTGATACGGCGATGTTTGACAATTGCCTGGAGTTTCTTACGCTGTCAGGACGCTCGCTGCCGCATGCCGTGATGATGATGATCCCCGAACCTTGGGCTAATCATGATACGATGAGTGATGAAAAGAAGGCTTTTTATGAATATCATAGCTGTTTAATGGAGCCATGGGATGGACCTGCGGCCATTGCATTTACCGATGGGAAATTGATTGGTGCAGTGCTGGATCGCAATGGATTGAGACCTTCCCGCTATTATGTTACGAAGGATGACCTGATTGTTTTAGCTTCCGAAGTAGGCGTGCTGGATATTCCGCCAGAGGATGTGGTGATCAAGGAGCGTTTGCGCCCAGGGCGCATGCTGCTGGTCAATACAGAAGAGGGCCGCATTGTCTCTGATGAGGAAGTGAAACAGCAAATTGTTTCAGCAGAGCCGTATCGCAAGTGGCTCGACGAACACCTGGTCAACCTGGAAGACCTGCCTGACGCGACTGAAGTTCCTGAGCCTGACCATCAAACGATTCTGCAGCGGCAAAAGGCGTATGGATACACTTATGAAGAGTTGTTTAAAACAATCGAACCAATGGTCAGAACTGGAGTGGAGCCGCTTGGTTCGATGGGAATCGACGCGCCGCTTGCCGTTTTATCTGATAAACCACAGCTCTTATACAATTACTTTAAACAGCTGTTCGCGCAAGTTACCAATCCGCCGATTGATGCCATTCGGGAAGAAATTATCACAGCGACAGGCACAACGCTTGGTCCGGAACAAAATCTGGTGGGCGCGGCGCCAGACAGTTGTCGTCAAATTCGATTGAAAACTCCAATTTTAAGCAACGAAGAACTGGCGAAAATCCGCCACATTCACCGTGAGGGCTTTAAAACGATTACGCTGTCAGTGTTGTTTAAGGCCGCTCTTGGGAGCAAGGGGATGCAGCGGGCGATTGACGATTTGTGCCGCGCGGCGAATCTCGCAATTGCCGGCGGAGCAACGCTGCTGATTTTATCTGATCGCGGTATGGATGACCGCAATGCAGCGATCCCTGCACTGCTCGCAGTGTCTGCCCTGCACCATCATTTGATCCGGGAAGGCACCCGAACGAAGGTCAGTTTTTTGATCGAGACCGGGGAAGCCCGCGAAGTGCATCACTTCGCCCTGCTGCTGGGTTATGGTGCAAGTGCAGTAAATCCTCACTTAGCGTTTGAGTCGATTGATGACTTGATTCGTCAAGGCATCCTGAACGATATCGATCATAAAACAGCTGTGAAAAACTATGTCAAAGCTGGTACCAAAGGCGTAGTCAAAGTCCTTTCGAAAATGGGCATCTCCACGATCCAGAGTTATCGGGGTGCACAGATTTTTGAAGCGATCGGCATTCATCAGTCTGTCATTGACAAATACTTCACTTGGACTGCCTCACGAGTCGGTGGAATTGACCTGGACATGATTGCTGCTGAGACGTTATTACGTCATGATGAGGCATTCAATGACCAGGAAGGACGGGACAAAACGCTGACTTCCGGCGGTGAATTTCAGTGGCGCAGTGACGGCGAATACCATTTATACAGCCCGCAAACGATCCATAATCTCCAACAAGCAACGCAAACCAATGATTATCAATTGTTCAAAAGCTATTCCAGGTCATTGGATGACCATTCGAAACAACAGTGTACGCTGCGCGGATTGTTTGAATTCAAATTAAGCAGATCACCTGTGCCGATTGATGAAGTGGAATCTGTCGAATCGATTTGCTTGCGTTTTAAAACCGGTGCGATGTCGTACGGATCCATCAGCAAAGAGGCGCATGAAAGTTTGGCGATTGCCATGAATCGGCTGGGCGGCCGCAGCAACACAGGCGAAGGCGGAGAGGATCCAGCCCGCTTTGTACCGGATGACAACGGCGACTCGCGCCGCAGCGCAATTAAACAGGTGGCGTCCGGCCGCTTTGGCGTAACCAGTCATTATCTTGTTAATGCCAATGAGATACAGATTAAAATGGCTCAAGGTGCAAAACCAGGCGAAGGTGGTCAGCTGCCGGGCAAGAAGGTCTATCCCTGGATCGCAGAAGTCAGGGGTTCAACGCCTGGAGTTGGACTGATTTCGCCGCCGCCGCATCATGATATTTATTCCATTGAAGATTTGGCGGAGTTGATTCATGACCTTAAAAACGCCAATCCCGCCGCCAGAATTAACGTGAAACTGGTTTCGGAAGTCGGCGTTGGAACGATTGCGGCAGGCGTGGCCAAAGGGCGCGCCGATGTAGTTTTGATCAGCGGATATGAAGGCGGTACAGGGGCTTCCCCCCGCACCAGCATTAAACATGCAGGGCTGCCCTGGGAACTTGGTGTGGCAGAAACCCACCAAACGCTGGTGCTGAACAACCTGCGCGACCGAATCGTGGTCGAGACAGACGGCAAGCTCATGACCGGCCGCGATGTAGTGATTGCTGCGCTTCTGGGCGCTGAAGAATTTGGGTTTGCAACAGCGCCGCTTGTAACGCTGGGATGCGTGATGATGCGTGTCTGTCATTTAGATACATGTCCGGTTGGTGTAGCTACGCAGAATCCGGAGCTGCGCAAGAAATTTGCTGGCGATCCCCAATCTGTGGTCAACTTTATGCGTTTTATTGCGCAGGAAATGCGCGAATATATGGCTGAGCTTGGCTTCCGCACGATTAGCGAAATGGTTGGATGCACCGATGTGCTGAACGTGAGCTCCGCAGTCGATCATTGGAAAGCAAAGGGACTTGATTTGACCACTTTGCTGTATAGGCCCGATATGCCGGAAACCGTAGGCAGATACTGCAGTAGGCCGCAAGATCACGCCTTGGACCGCTCATTGGATCGTCAGCAGCTGCTAAGTATTTGCCAACCAGCGCTTGATAATAAGCAGCCAGTGGATGCGATTTTGCCGATTTACAATACCAATCGCGTAGTGGGCACGATCGTTGGCAGCGAATTGACTAAACGTTACGGCGCTGAGGGACTTCCGCACGACACGATCCGGCTGCATTTTAAAGGATCAGCTGGCCAAAGCTTCGGTGCTTTCGTTCCCAAAGGAATGACCCTGACACTGGAAGGGGATTCCAACGATTACATTGGCAAAGGGCTGTCAGGCGGGAAGCTGATTGTGTTCCCATCGCCGAAGTCCACGTTTATTCCAGAAGAAAATATCATTATCGGCAATGTCGCCTTTTATGGAGCAACATCTGGTGAAGCGTATATTCGGGGCGTGGCAGGCGAACGGTTCTGCGTCCGAAACAGCGGTATGCATGCAGTGGTAGAAGGCGTCGGCGACCATGGATGCGAGTATATGACAGGCGGACGCGTTGTCGTTTTAGGCAAAACGGGCCGTAATTTCGCAGCTGGAATGTCAGGCGGCATCGTCTATGTGCTGGATGAAGATGGAGCGTTCCAGAGCAATTGCAATCAAGAGATGGTAGATCTGGAGCGGCTGATGCAGCCGAAGGAAATTAATGAACTCAAAGAAATGATTGGGCAGCATGTGCGCTTCACAGCGAGCGACCATGCAAAACAAATTCTGGCAAATTGGGAGAAGATGCTGCCGAAGTTTGTGCGTGTTATTCCCAAGGATTATAAACGAATGCTGGAAGCGATGGAGCGGGTAAACAAGTTAGGCCTAAGCGGAGAAGAAGCGGTCATGGCTGCCTTTGAAGAAAATAAAAACGATGAGTCCCGGGTGAGTGGGAACTAGCTCACTGATCGACTTTGGAGGAAACAAATATGGGTAAACCAACAGGGTTTATGGAGTACAAACGCGAACTCCCGGCTGATCGTCCTGCCTTGG
>JAQBPP010000304.1 GCA_028287455.1 Bacilli bacterium
CAGGAGGAGGGTTCTCTTACACTCGAACTGTTATCCCGTTCACATACTCAGCTTGTGAAGCTCATTTTACCCTCTACGATTGATTCGCAAATTTGTGAAGAGATTGAACTTGTATCAGGTCATTCAGTCAGGATGGATTTTACTTTTAACAAGCAATAAGTTCGCTGGAAAAAAGAATGCGAATATTGTTATGAGGATGGTCACGTAGGTTTCGCCTACGAATCGTCCTCTTTTTCTTATCTACCGGCAATTTTCCGATTGAGACCGCAATTCATATTGCGGGATACCGTAAGTATAATTTCGGTGAATTTGTTAATTAATTCTAGTACTATAGAACTAACAAACTAGAAATAATCTATATCAAACGGCGAAGTTAACTCTATTAATCATAATTGTGATCACATTCCAAAATTTATTGGGCGGCGGATCAATATGCGAGAAATCAATGAAAACATTGCTCACTGTATTCATTGTAATTCTACAGGTACTAGAGAACAGTTCAATCGTTTGTTCAAGACTGGCTTTTATACATTAAAGGACAAGAGTTTTTGCCTGCTCGGAATCTGTCACAAGTGTAATAGCAATCGCAGGCAAACTTTCACACGAGCTTAGAGTGAAAGTCTAGGCAACATATGTTGAATCCTGTATAATTTAATCTCATAATTGTAATTTTTTTAACAAATAGAGAAAAATTAATCAGGGGGTCACAGTGTGCCGATCATTGAGGTAGATCATGTGAACAAGGTATTCAAGACTTCTGTGCGGAGGGAAGGTCGTTTTGGTACATTTATAAGCCTCTTCAGTCCCGTCACCAGACAAGTCACGGCCGTGGAGGACATCAGCTTTACGATTGAAAAGGGTGAGAGTGTAGCTTACCTCGGCCCAAACGGTGCTGGGAAATCTACTACCATTAAGATGTTGACAGGTATACTGGAACCAAGTGGCGGCAATATTCTCGTCGGTGGTGGTAAGCCTCACCGCAATCGCATACATAATAGTTACCAAATTGGGGTTGTGTTTGGGCAGAGAAGCCAGCTTTTGTTTGACTTACCTGTCCGCGACTCCTACGAAATGCTGCGTTACATGTATGGCATTCCCCATGCGCACTATCGCAAAAACCTCTCCGAATTCGCTGCGGTACTCGAAGTGGAACAGCTGCTGGATCGACCGGTTCGCACCCTGTCGTTAGGCCAAAGAATGCGCTGCGAGATTCTCGCCGCTTTGCTGCATGAACCTGATATTCTTTTCCTTGACGAACCGACTATTGGGTTGGATGTGATTGCAAAAGAGCGCATTCGTTCCTTTATTGAGCAGATTAACCGAGAAAAACAAGTAACCATCCTGCTGACCACCCATGACCTGGATGATATTGAACGATTGTGTTCAAGGCTGATGATTATCGACAAAGGTAATTTGATATATGATGGAAGTCTGGGGTACATTCGTGAACACTTTGCCACAGAGCGCAGAATTCGAATGGTGATGCCAGATCCTGCCGCCGCAACTGTGACTGCCGCTCGTTTCGAGGGGAATGCGGATTTCAGGGTTTCAGTTCAGGAACAAATGATCGAAATCACCTACGATCATCGACAAATTGATACTTCTGAGCTGCTGCGAACGCTGCTTTCGACCTGTAATCCACGCGATCTCGCTATGCAAGATGAAAATATAGAAGCGTTAATCAGAAGGATCTATCAAGACGGCATCAATGCAGTTCATCAACAACCGCCGAGAACGGCAGGAGGAATTCGTTGATGAATCTTATGCAACGTTTATACGGCTTGGCCTGGATTTCGATTCGCGAACGCCTGCACTTCCGATTTGATTTCTTTATGACACTCATTTCTAATCTAATGTTTAGTGCGTTGTTTTATATGGTGTGGCGCGCCATTTATACTTATTCGGATGTGCATGTCATGTCGTGGCAAGTCCTGATTACGTATGTGATGATGGGGCAAGCAATTAATTTCTCCCGTTGGTCACCAGCCGACAGAGCGCCGGTCTATTCAGCTTCGACACGGATCCGAACTGGAGATATTGCGTTGGATCTGGTTCGACCAATTGATTTTCAGTTGAGACGGTTTACAGAAGCGATCGGATTTTTCTCAGTCGAAATGTTATGGGTGAATATCCCTTCTTTTCTTCTTTTTATAATAGTTTTGGGGATCACGCCCCCTAAAGACATTTTTAGCGCAATCGGATTTCTAATCAGTCTGTTGATCGCGTTCATCGTTTCGTTTGGGTTAAATTCGATCGTAATGATGATTTCCTTTTGGACGACGAATGCTCAGGGGGCGCAGATCGCCAAAAAAGCGATCCTCGACATCTTGTCTGGCACACTCATTCCTTTTGACTTTTTCCCAGCGGCATTGAAAGCGGTTGTAGTACATTTACCCTTCCAAGGAATGGCGTATATTCCATTGTCCATCTATACCGGAAAGCTGACGGGAATGGCCATGGTGCAAGCGCTGTTTGAACAACTCGGTTGGGCGATTGTGATGCTTATGATCAGTCGTCTTATCTGGATGCAGGCATCGAAGCGGATTACGATATACGGGGGGTGAGTTCCATTGATAGCTCCAAAAAGAAATGCGCTGCAGCAGCTGGTTTATCTACTTGGACTATATCGAATCTACCTCAAAATCTACTTTCGGACACTCATAGAGTACCGCACTGACACGTGGGTTGCTTTGATCGGAGGACTATGTGCCCAAGCCAGCACCTTGACCTTTCTTACAGTGATTTTCCAACGTATCCCAAGGCTTGCAGGATGGAGTTATTATGAGTT
Organism: Bacilli bacterium; assembly: GCA_028287455.1. GTDB lineage: Bacteria > Bacillota > Bacilli > Tumebacillales > JAQBPP01 > JAQBPP01. The sequence continues at coordinate 2,789 of JAQBPP010000304.1, forward strand.
GGTTTTTATCTTCGGCCTTGCCGCAACCGGACGTGCTCTAAACCAGGCATTTTTGAATGTTCCTTATTCGCTAAACGGTTACATCCGTTCCGGTATGCTGGATGTTTTCATGATCCGCCCAGTAGGTCCCTTATTTCAGGCGACAGGTATGTCTCAAGAGATCAACGGTGTCGGGTCTGCTCTAACCGGGATGGTCATCCTGATTTACGCCGCATCTCATTTAGAACTTCACTGGACATTTGCAAAGGGGATCTATGTCGCCGTAGCACTCATTAGCAGTATGATCATCCAGTTAGCGGTGCTTTTGGCGATTGTGGTATCTGCATTTTGGATTCTGGAAATCCGATCAATCATTTATCCTGTCGGCTGGCTGTACGATTTTACACGCTATCCACTGCAGATCTTCACTCCCTTTATTCGAGGGCTGCTAACCTATATTATTCCGTTTGCACTTGGCAGCTTTTATCCTGCAGCGTTTCTATTGCGGCCGCATTTGTATTCATGGGCTGGCCTGGTTGTGCCGTTTGTAGCCATATTATTGTTTATACTTACCTATAACTTATGGTTGTTTGGACTGCGGCGGTATTCCAGTGCCTCAGGATAACGACTGGATGTATGAGCGAGGGGCTCCAGAAACGGAGCCTCTTTTCTGCATATTCCAATCCCTTAAAATATATGATTAAATAGTATTATTACAAAAATATTCCTGATCGAGACTGAATGAGGTTATCGGAATGCAGAAGTTGTGGTTTGTAGTATTTACGGCCATTGGTTTTGTAAGTGTTGCTGATTGCGTGGTTCAGTCGGAGGCCGCGAATCCATCCGCCCATCTAATTAAAGTTAATAAAACTATAATTGAGTCGCAGCCGCTTGCTGTGTCAATTGAGAACTCTATACAAACTGCTTATCAACAAATGCGTTCCAAGAATCTAAGGAAATTCCCCTACCCTTATAATGCGATGCTGGCCCTTTCTTCAGATATAGACGATACGACTCCTGCAGAGTTTAGCGAATACCACCGCTTTTTAAATACCAAACAACAAACGCCTAATGGACCTGGTTTAGGTCTGGATGTTGGCGATTCATTTTGGGTGTACATGGCGAACAATCAACCGAATATCACGGATAAAGAAGGGCGCGGCTTAGAAGAAGTTATGACCTATTTCACTGGGGTCAATCCGACACAACCGCATGATGCTTCGATGATTAAGCACTATTGGACATCTGGGTGGATAGATACGATCCATACGTTTGGAGATTTTTCGAGAAAAAATACGACAGATGTTGTATTTACACGTTCCTTAGCAATGGACGCTTGGCATGCGCTGAATCAAGCAGGAATTCATCCTTCTGTTTGGATTAATCACGGCAATGAAGCCAATGTGCAGGACTTTGGCGGTTATGGGGTATCCAACTTCTTTCGTTATCAAAAAGGCGAAGTTCCAAC
>JAQBPP010000320.1 GCA_028287455.1 Bacilli bacterium
CAAAGGCTCCAGGATTAAACGCGTCATGCGTCATGCTGCCAGATTCGTTTTGTGCTCCTAGTCTAACTCGTCCACTCTTGTCATATGCTTGGACTAAAAGGCGACAAAGGAGAACAAACGATGGGGCTCATCAACAAACGCATCCTGATTTTCGGGTTTATTGCGATACTCGTTGCCTGCGTATATTTGTTTGGCGGACGAAATCCTGCGCAAACCGGTGGCGTTCAGTCTGCGGATGCAGGAGGGGCTTCGACTGGCGGGGGGGCGCCGCTAGCGCCCGGTGAAGTGGATCCAAACGCTGTTGTGACAGACCCGGAGCAAAACCTGGTCATGCAGGCCATTCAATATACTCCTGATTTATCCGAGGTATATATAGATAAAACAGTAGACGGGAAATTGGTCGTATCTGTAACGGCTGATCTGTCTGCACCTGATAACCAGGACATCAAAACGAGTGCCAACAAGGTCATTGCTGCGTTTATTGCAAATGCCTATAAACTTCAGCCGCTGATAGCCGGATGCATGATCAACGTGGTGGAAGACAATCATCTGATCGCAGGGGCAGAACTTGGGATCACAGAAGAATCCTCTTTTGCCAAAACTACGTCTGCTGGGGTCGACAATCCGAACGAACTGATCTTGTATCTGCAGGAAAAAGGGATGCAGACGCAAGATGTGGAGCAAAGTGCCTGGTATTACTTTACTGGACCCACCTAATGCCAGAAAAGCCGTCCCCGCAGGCGAGAATTTCTTTCTTAAGGCTCATCCTTTGAATTTTACCGGTTGTCCCCATAGGAAGATCGGAGACGATTGAAATAGCGGTAGGACATTTGTAACTTGAGATTGTGGACCGGCAGTATTCCATGATTTCCTCTACCATCCTTTGTTCGTTTGGCGAATTTGTCACGATGTATGCGACGACTTGTTCTCCGTATAAAGGATCCGGCAGACCAATCACTGCCACCTGCTTGACATCGGGATGTTCTCGAATGACATCCTCCACTTCGTATGGACTAATTTTTTCTCCCGCTCGGTTAATCATTTCTTTTTTCCGTCCAGTCAAATATAAGTATCCATCGTTATCTTTGTATCCCAAATCACCTGTATGAAACCAGCCTGCTGGAACATCAGGAGTTGCATCTTCCTCAACGTAATGGGTGATTACACTTTTCCCGCGAATTACGATTTCTCCCACTTGACTTGCTCCAAGAGAATTACCTGCTTCATCAATTACCTTTAGCTCCACTCCAAATGGCAATCCTACTGAAGCTAAACGACGCTGACCAGGCGGAAGCGGGTTAACACAAATCTGACTCGCAGCTTCACTCATACCGTACGATTGGATTACGGGAATGCCAAATGTACGTTCAAATCGCCTGGCGTGCAACACTGGCAGAGACGAAGAGGCTGAGCGGACGAATCGCAAATTCGCTGGGATCAGCTCAGGAACTGCAGTATTCAGCAGGATGCCAATCACTGTTGGAACAGCCGATACCCATGTGACCTGATGTTCAGTTACACATGGCCAAAACCTTTTGGCACTAAACTTACGAGCCAAAATGATCCGTCCGCCAGAGAAACAAGTAGACAAAAAGGAGATCACTTGAGCATTGATGTGAAATAGCGGTAAAAAGCAGTAAGTGACATCTTGATCACTTAAGCAATGTGCGTCGATTACATGTTGGATTGCAGCTTGAATTTGGCTATGATTTAGTCCCACTCCTTTCGGAAGTCCAGTTGTTCCAGAAGTGTATAACAACACTGCTAAGTCATCTTCAATTGGTTCGTTTTGAGCAGCAGTTGGGTAGTTGATATGCCCTCGATATTTCTCCCAACCATCACTGCAGCAGCGATACGCTGTTACTGACAGTTCTGCAAATTCTTCATCCGCCACAAAAGCAGCAGTGAACGACTCAGTAGGTTCCATCTCTTTCACTTCCGACCAATGTTCTGACAACAGGAATCCATATTGTGCTTTAGTGCGTTGTAAAAACGCTCGGAATTCAGGGGCTGGCAGGGTCGGATTGAACGGCACTACGACAGCTCCGAAATCAAGTATTGCTAAATACACCACAGCAAACGCATAGGAATTGGGAAATCCCAGCAGAATGCGATCCCCACCTTTTACTTTTGCCTGAGCAAGTAATCCGCAGATTTTTTCTATATCTTGCTTGATATCCTGATTGGTAAACCAGTGACCTTGGTCATGAATGCACGAAAAGAGCGGTCTGGATAAAAATCGCTGAATTTTTTGCGTTAGTAGTGACATCGATTCTCTTCCTTTCTAATCTAAGATGCTTTATTCGGAAGAACAGCAGATAGGCGCTGCTCCGTATTGCGAGTGAACTTGACCTTGCTGCCAACACAGTAAGCGACCAGAGGGACTTTTCCAATCCAATAGGCGAACAGCATACTCGAAAAATAAACAATCAAAATCGCAATTGGAAGCGATCCTAAGTACATCCATCTGGGTATATGAGCTACAGTTACAAACCTGTTCACAAGTGATAAAGGAAACGGCTGGAGTAGAAATATGCCAAAGGATGTATTCGATGCCACATTTATAAACCTGTTGAAACGCTCCCAGCTGGGCTGCAGCCGCTTTTGCGCCCAGTTTACACCTGCATGCCATATGGCTAGTGTTACCACAAAACTGTAAGGAATCATGATCGGCTGCAGCACCAACTCACCCAGAGCCTCAGGTTCGTGCAGCACCAAGCGGTCCAATAGGTAATGAGCCCAAACGATCACTATGCTTGCTGCCAGCAGCCACCGCACAGCTTTTGCATGACGACCAATAAACGCTTTGATTTTCTCATAGTGACAGAATATGACTCCCCCCGCGATAAACCAAAATTGATACGTCAAAACAAATCGATCCCGATACTGATAAATCTTCGCCACTATCCAAGGCAAGTGACTCACATCAAAAAATGGAAATTTATTGAAATACATGAGTCCCAATTGCAGAAGAAAACTTCCGATGAAAATTTGCAAGTGCCATTGTTCAGATTTTCGCAATCCATACAGGAGTATGGGAAAAATGACATACAACTGAATCGAGACTAAAACATAATAAAGAAAAAATTGATTGCCCGTTAGGAGTGATTGCACCAACTGCTGCCAAAGTATCGCCAGGGACCAATTTGTGGTTGAACTGCTCATTCCGTTAAACAGGATGTACACAATGTTCCATACCACATATGGAATGGCAATTAATAATAGCCGTTTAAACCAAAACTGCAGTGGGTTAAAATGCTGTCTGTAATAAGTGGCAAACAAAACCAATCCCGTAATGAACATAAAAGATTCACGCGTGAAGTGCATCGCGGTCAGCAAAGCTCCTAGACAAAGATAGGATTGAGTCAAATCGTGCATTGGACCCATATAGAGCGAGATCGAATGAACAGACAGCACGCTCAACATAATAAATGCACGCATCAAGTCAATTTCAAAAAGATGAGTTTTCTTCATATTGCCCCCCTATTCTCTAAGCTGCATCCTTTGGTTTCAAGAGAAAATGCAGCCTCTACGAGCAATGCTCCAAATGCCACTGCAGTTACAAGATAAAAGCCTGCCGCCATTCCATATGCACTTAAAATCACAGGCATTGCATATGAACCAACTACTCCTCCAAAAAAGCGCCCGGCAGTCTCCACTGTCGCTGCACCTGTTGTTCGAAAAGACGTTGGGTATTGTTCAGCGTAAGACATTTTCAAAGCAGGAAACGCCCCGGTTCCGCAAAATGACATAACGCAGGCAAACAACATCATCGAACCAGGCGTCTCGGCCAGACCAAAGAACAGACAGGCGATGCCAGCTAGTCCCATGAAAATCATAAAAATTGACTTACGCCCTATCCGTTCTGCCAGATATCCATTCAAAATTTTTCCGGGTATTGCAGCGGCTGAAATAATGGCCGTAAACAATAAAGAGTGAGCAAATGTGAGTCCCTTCAAGCTAAAAAGAGTGGGCATATAAGTCATGACAATGTAGAACATAAAAAATGTCCCGGTTGCAGCAGCTGAGCGAGACAAAGTACGACGCAAGTAGGGTGTTTTCCAAG
>JAQBPP010000374.1 GCA_028287455.1 Bacilli bacterium
GTAGTGCTGGGTCGGGCGGACGGGGATCAAATCATAGATCGGATCGACACCAGTGAAATTCCGGGAAATGTTTGCGATCTCGCGCAAATTGGTGTTGATATGCTTGGCACCTAAATGACGGATATCGAGCCAAATATGGGGGCCGTATGGACTGTCAACGCCATATCCCTTTCGGATGTGCTGCGTAATGCGCCTGGATACAACATCACGGGAAGCGAGTTCTTTTTTAGCCGGTTCATAATCGGGCATGAAACGGTGCAGATCTTTATCCAGCAGGTATCCACCATCCCCGCGTGCACCCTCTGTAATGAGGATCCAGGAGGGAACGATCCCGGTGGGATGAAATTGAACGGCTTCCATATTGCCCAGCGGGACGACACCTGTCTCCAATGCAACAAACATGCCGCTTCCTTCATTAATCACAGCATTTGTCGAAGCGCCGTACAGCCTGCCATAGCCGCCTGACGCAATTACTGTCGACTTCGCCGTATACACCCGCAGTTTTCCGGTGCGCAAACATCTGGCAACTGCGCCGTAACAGCGTGTACCATCCTGAATCAAAGCAATCACTTCTATCCGGTCATGCACCGTAATCCCGAGCTTCAGAACGACACTATCCATCGTATAAAGGAGAGTATGTCCAGTGCCGTCAGCCGTGTAGCAGGTGCGCCATTTCGCGGTGCCACCGAAGTTTCGAGCGGTAATCAGGCCTTCTTTTGCCGGATCTTCCACGATTTCCTGACCGTCGTACATCCGTTTTCCAGGCACTACCCGGTTCCAGGGCACCCCCCAGAACGCCATTTGCCGAACTGCCACAGGTGCGGTTTCCGTAAACAGCCGCGCTACATCCTGGTCGCAGCCCCAGTCAGAGCCCTTTACTGTGTCCGCGAAGTGCACATCTGGATTGTCCCCTTTTCCCATTGCGCTGTTGGCAAGGGAGGCCTGCATGCCGCCTTGCGCAGCTGCACTGTGCGAACGCCTGGGTGGAACTAGGCTTAAAAGAATAACATTAAGGCCTTGCGTGGCCGCTTCAATCGCCGCTCGTTCACCCGCTAATCCGGCTCCGACAATTAACACGTCTGTAGAGTGCATATCAAATTGGCTCATAGCGACGCCCCCAGCGAATAGAAGATGCCCAAACTTACAACTCCAAGTCCAATTGTACAAACGGTGACCACGGATAGGACGCGCTTGAGATTATGACGTTTAACAACTCCCCATTTCACCAGCGATCGATACAAACCAACGCTCGCATGATATTCGGCGAGAAAGAGAAAAACAAGATAAAACACCAGCATCCACGAATGAACGCGCCCCGCGCTAAGATGCGCATTAATGCCGTTATAAACTACGATGACGACATGAATCACGATCAAAATCAGCATGGCGCTGCCGGTCACCGCCTGAAAGAGCCAGGACCAGGTATCGCTATGTTTGATGATTTTGGCATGTTTCCAAACAATTTTTTGTTCGTCAAGGCGGCTGGGAATTCGGCGCAGTACTGCTCCAACATGAGCGCCCGCCACCAGAATGATAAAAGCAACCGCCAAATCAAGCAGCCCATACTGGTCCATAAACTGGGCCAATTTGTTAAACGCTGCTACACCCAGAAGAATCGCTGCGATAAAAATCATGTGCGTCCATAAAAAGCCAACCAGCAATAATCCGCTAACCGTCTGCACAAATTCCACCAAAAAATCAGACTTGTTGCTCCGGCTTAATGTTCGCTGCAGCTGCATACCCATCCCCCTTTAATGCAAGTTCGCTATCCATCTCCCTCCTTGCCGGGTTTTGTGAGTAAACCCAGCACTTTGCCACATTTGGAACAAACCAGTACCGGAATGTTCAATTGGTACTCGTCATCGTAAAAGGGTGGATCAGCCTGATCGACAACCTTTACCGGGACGCCACAGCAAGGAGAAGAGTACATGCTTTTCCTTCCTTTCTATTAGGGATTGCGCTGTGGTGCATTCGTTGAAATAAATGTGGTTCATCTAAGGAGGGTCATTTGGATATGCGGTGATTGATAATAAACCATATTCCAAGCATCACGCGAAAATGCAGTTTGGATTGGTGATTCGTTTCATGGGAACAATAACCATGTCGGCAGTTGCCGAAAATGGATTTCTTTTCTAGTATGAAGAGGGAAGACAGGGATGCGAGGTACATATGACATGAACTTGAAATTACAGCTTACACGGACTTTTATTCTGAGTTTACTTTCGGCAGTTGGTTTTGGAGTAGTTGCCATTCTTGTTGGGGAACACAATATGGTTCGCTTTGATCAGGCAATTGCATCCTACGTGCAAAGCTTTGAGTCGCCGCCGTTAACCTTGGTCATGCAGGTATTTACAACGATTGGCTCGACACCTGTCGTGATCATTCTGTCCATTTTGTCGCTGTTTGTGTTATACAAAGTGCTGCATTACCGGATGGAATTAATCCTCTTTATCGCGGTCGTCGTTGGATCAGCCGTTTTAAACCAGGTCTTGAAAGCATTGTTCCGTCGGGCGCGGCCGACCGTTCATCGACTCGCAGAGGCCAGCGGTTACAGTTTCCCCAGCGGCCATTCAATGGAGGCATTTGCGTTGTATGGCGTGCTCGCATTTTTGTTATGGAGGCATCTGCGAACGCGACTGGCGCGCACAGTGCTGCTGGTAGTGAGCGTGGTCCTGATTGCGGCGATTGGACTGAGCCGCATTTATCTGGGCGTGCATTATCCAAGCGATGTGCTCGCAGGCTATTTGGCAAGCGGGTTTTGGCTGGCTGCGGGGATCTGGGTCTACCAACGCTACCAGGAGAATCGTTATCTAAAATCTAATCAACAAAGAGGTTAAACAAGTGAATATCCACAACATTATTCGCGCTTATGGATATTGGGGAATTTTTGGAACGCTTTGTGCAGAGTTTCTGGGCATTCCTTTTCCGGGTGAGACGATTTTAACAGTCGCAGGTTTTGAGTGGTCAAATGGGACGTTCAATTTCATGCTCCTCTTGCTCAGTACAGTGTTTGGGACGTTTGCCGGTTCCTTTATCGCGTATGTGATCGGTCGATACCTGGGGCGGCCTGTTATTTTAAGATTTGGCAAATACGTCGGTGTCACCAAAGAACGGATGGACGTTGCGGATGATAAATTTCAGAAATTTACGGTGCCATTGCTGATTTTTTCCCGGTTTGTAGCTGGTGTGCGCATTCTTACTCCCTATTTGGCGGGGATTAACCGTACTCCAGTCATCCCATATGCCCTTTATACCTTGTTGGGTTCAGTGCTCTGGTCAGTTAGCTTTTTATTGATCGGGCGATTCCTGGGTCATGAGTGGACGAGATATCAGCATGTCATTCATCGAATGATCATTCCGCTAATTTTTATCGCCAGCATTTTGATTATTGGTTTTTGGCTGCTGAAAAAAAGAAAAAAACGCACGCCGGCTTGATTATTATCACTGCTTATTTTTAGTAATCCAATTCCTGGGGAGGAAACAAGAATGCCCAAAGATGAATACCTGCAGCCGGGTGCTGCAGACCCGGTATTAGAGCTAATGCCAAAGTCGTCCGGGAAGTTGATGAATCGGGAGGTGAAGCACGGACGTATGCGGTCGATCAGGATCTGATTTTAAAAACGCAACGTCCCCATCGCCTCCGTGTTCGAACGAGCTTGAAGAAAGAAGTGTTTTTCTTGCAGCTACTTGCCAGTGATCCCTCGATTCATGTGCCGCACGTGTTGGGATACGGTCAACAAGACGGCATCGAATATACCTGCATGTCCCGCATCCCCGGTGTCGCAGCGCTTCGATCCAATTTAACTGGTTCAGTACGTGAGCAAGCCTTAACTGAACTTGGCAAACCATTCGTCAGTCCGTTGGGAGTTGTCTTTTAC
>JAQBPP010000376.1 GCA_028287455.1 Bacilli bacterium
CATCGCTTCGCTCAGCGCACTGATAAATTCTTCCGACACCTGTTCATAGGCTTCCGCGTAATGTTCCGCCGGCACGCGTAGATCACTCAGCTCCACCTGATCAAACTGCGCTGTATAGTCAAACAGCGCCTGGTCCCCCAGCTCTTTCACCGCTGCGACAATGCGCTGCACATCTGCAAGTGCAGAACCTGCGATCTGTTCGGAACGAGCGGGAATCTGAAATTCACTAGCGGATACGATTTTCATGCGTAGTTCCCTTCCTAACCACAATTGTTTGACACATTGTCAAGCACGCACCAGACGCACCTGGCGCAATTGATCGATCAGCTGATTGATCGGTTGGTTTTTGAGGCGGAACGACATGCGGTTAGCGACCACACGAGTAGTGATCTCAGCGATTTCTTCATGAATTTCAAGCCCGTTTTCCCGCAGGGTTCTGCCCGTCTCTACAATGTCCACAATCCGGTCTGCCAGCCCGATTAACGGAGCCAGTTCCACTTGACCGTTTAGGAAAATCACTTCTACCTGCCTGCCTAACCTGCGAAAGTAGTCGGACGCTATCTTCGGATACTTGGAGGCGACGCGATGAATTTCCTTCCCGAGCTGCTCGGGAGTTCCACAGACACACACCCTGCACCGACCAATCCCCAGATCGAGCAATTCATAGAGATCACGATCCGCTTCCAGCAGCACATCCTTGCCGACAATCCCCAAATCAGCCACGCCATATTCGACAAAAGTAGGCACATCAGTGGGTTTGGCCACAATGAATCGCAGTTGTCCATCCGGACTATCCAGGATAAATTTCCGTGAATCTTCCATTTCTGCAGGGACAGACACGCAAGCTTTGCGCATCAGATCGAGTGTATCGTTCATGATCCGGCCTTTTGACAACGCAATTGTTAGTACATCAGGCAAATTGCAGCTCACTGGTCTCCCTCGCTTTCCATCCGCCAACTCTTCCATAAGCCGGCGAGTACTAAATCATCTGTGAACAATTGCCCACCCCGCAGCGTACCCACCACATCAGGTGCTGCCTCAGCAGCCCGGTGGCTCGAACTTGCCACAGAACAAGCGATCTCCAGTCGCTTGCCCCTGCGCAGCCAAGTGCTAAAGTGGATCGCAGCTTCACGATCTTGTTCTGTAAACTGTATAAGTTTTGGCGCGCTTACCGCTAACTCACCGGTGCGATCCAGCACTTCCAAAACCCGTTCAATCCCAATCATGAATCCGGTCGCTGGCGTATTGCGGCCAAATTTACTCGCCATATCGTCATAGCGGCCGCCGCTGACAACCGGAAATCCGATTCCTGGCGCATACCCTTCCCACACACAGCCTGTATAATATTCAAAATCAGGCAGAAGACCTAAGTCAACCTGAATAAATTGGTCTACTTGATGCAGCCGGAGCATCTCCCAAATCGCTGCCAAATTCTCTAGCGCTGCCAGCGAATCCGCACGGGTTACGAAGCGGCGCGCTTCCGTCAATACTTCCACCCCGCCGCGCGCGCGCAGCAGCCATAACAATGCATCGCAACTGGCTGGCGTCAACTTCCCGTCTTCCAAATACCCTCTGACACAACGCTCGTACATTACGAAGTCTTTGCTTAAAAGTGACTGGATGATTTCCTGCCGCTCTGCGTCACCCGATATCTGCTCTGCCAGGAATGCATGTAAAAAAGCGACCTGGCCGAGCGCAATCCGCACGCCCGGAACGGAAACACTGCAGAGCGCATCGATGGCCAGCGCGATCATTTCCGCGTCTGCATGAGGGCTCGCATCTCCAAAATGCTCAACTCCAGCCTGTGTAAATTCTGCATCTCTGCCAGTAACGACAAGCTGCTGGCGAAAAATGCTTGCAATATAGAACAGCCTCAACGGCAGCGCCCTGTCCTTCAAAAGCGAACTGACTACGCGCGCAATTGGCGCAGTCATTTCCGGCCTAAGGACCATCGTTTTGCCAGAGCGGTCGATCAATTTAAACAAGCGGTCCTCTTGACCGCGCAGTCCCTGTTGAAACGTTTCGATGTATTCGAACGTAGGGGTGATAATTTCCTCATATCCCCAAAGACGATAAGTTTCAGACAACTTTTGCTCCAGCTGCCGACGCCACTGCGCGCGCTGAGGCAGATAATCGCGAACCCCCTGCGGTTTTTCGTAAAGAATCGGTTTCGTCCCCATACAGTCACACCCTTATTCGAACGAATCGCTTTATCTCGCTACCATACTAAAGTCTTTTCTTAAACTATCATTGCGGCTATCACCTGTCAACCCTGTTGTCTTGTTTGTTGCAAATTTGCTGTGCATTATTTGAAGAAACTCGCGAATTCGTCCAGAAAAAAGTCGATATTTCACCATTATTCCCCTTGAAATACTAAATTTTTACATTTATCCACCCCAAAAAGCATAGAGCTTGTCCGAATGTCTATGGTATATCCAAATTTTACTATCGATATAAAGGAGCGAATTACTTAATGAGAAAAATACTCGCCTCAGCAGCAGTTGCAGGAACCATGCTTGCTGCCTCCGTTTTACCCGCTTTCGCAGACGACAATCATTCAGTTAACATTCAAGGCGATAACAACGGCAAGATTAACATCAACAATGGAACGATTAACAATGACAATACCACGATTAATCTGACAGACATAGGCGGACATTGGGCTCAGGATGCGATTACGCGTTTGGTAAAAAGCGGCGTGCTGCACGGGGATCAAAATCATCACTTCAATCCTGACAATTCGATGAAACGGGATGAATTTGCTGTGATGGTAGCTAACTATTTCCATCTGCAAAACAATTCTACGACCCAGGACTTTGCGGATGTAAGCCCTAATACAGATCCTGGAACCTGGTGCTTCAATGCAGTAGAATCTACAAAAAATTACATGACTTCTTATCAATTTCCACCGTCTACTGTCACCGGATCTGTCTACCAAAGCGTGTACGCAGGTGGCTATTTCCTCCCAGAGCAAGATGTACAGCGTCAGCAAGTTGCTACCACGCTTGTTCGATTGCTCGAAGCGGCCGGTAAACTTTCACCTGTTTCGACCGACCAGGCAAGCACGATTCTCAGCAGCAAATTCAAAGATGCCAGCACTAT
>JAQBPP010000062.1 GCA_028287455.1 Bacilli bacterium
GTCTGTGTGGCACAAGCTGGTCTAGCTGTCTTATCCATTTTAGGCGAGGTAGAGACAGCAGAAGAATGGCTCGAGGAAGTCAACACGGCTTTTCCAGAATTCTTCCACTACAAAGGCAGTGTGTTGGGAAACAAAAGCCCAAACTTTGACGAACAAGGCGCTTTTTACGAAAGTGTCAATTATACCAACTATGGGTTGGGGGAGTATCTCCTGTTCCGGCTGGCCTTGAGTAATATGTCCAATGATTTTAGCCAGACTGATAATCCTTTGTTGGAAAATGCCGCCGAATTTTTTATCCAATCGTTCTATCCTACTGAAGACAGCTTTTTAACTGTTAATTTTGGAGACGGTGATATCCATTCTGGAGCGGTGGAAGCAGTTAAAATGCTTCTGGCGAATCATTACGAAAAACCAGAACTTCGCTGGTATTTGCAGTGCGCGAAACCAGAATTTAATGCATTCGATCTGATTTATTACGATCAAATTTGGAACGGAGCAAGCAACCCTCCCAGTCCTACGAACACATCAGCTAGTTATGAGGAAATTGGGTGGGCTATCATGCGATCTTCCTGGGAGAAGGATGCTACCCTGCTTGCAATCAAATCAGGATTCACATGGAATCATGCCCATGCAGACGCAGGGTCATTTCTGCTGTGTCATCAGGGCCAACCGATGATCATTGATTCCGGCAACTGTTCGTATGGGAGACCTGAATATCAAGGATATTATTGTCAAAGCCAAGCGCATAATGTGATCCTGTTTAATGGACAGGGACAGAACCGGGAAGACATTTCCCGCGGGGTCAAAGAACCTGGACAGCTGTACCATTTAATCGATCATAGTGGCTTACGATACATCTATGCGGATGCAACTGGACCCATGTCTCACTATTTTTCCCGCAATTTTCGCCATTTTATTTGGGTGGAGGGCGTCATCTTGATCTTCGACGACCTGCGCGCCCATGAAGAAGGTACGCTGCAGTGGCTCCTGCACTTTGATGGTCAAGCGAATAAGGAAAGCAATGGTGATTACCGGATTTCAAATGACAAGTCGCAGGTCGTGATTCGAAGTCTCTTCCCTAGACAAGTAAAAGTATCTAACGAGGAAGGCTTGGCCGATCATGATCCAGATCGGAAAATGAGCTATTATTCGTTTGCGACTCCCACTCCAACGAGGGAAGCCAAATTCGTGACAGCAATTATGCCGGTTTGCCAGGGCACAAAACACTCTTTACCGGAAGTCGAACCAATTGAGGGAGACAATATGATTGGTGTAAGGGTAATCCATGCTGGCAAGCAGACAGATATTTACTTGAATTTACGCGCGGACGGTCGTGTGATGCATCGAAACAGCATCAATAGGTTGGGCGGTTGGGAAACCGATGCGTATCTATTAGCAGTGACTCGGCAGTTGGGTTGTAAGGATGAAGACGTGGATACTATCGAACGCTGCTTTATGGCGCACGGCAGTTATATTCGCAGGAATGAAAAGGTTTTATTTACTTCACTGACAAAAGTCACTACTGCGTTTTCCTGGAATACAGATGATGTACTCGAACTATCACTGCAGGGACAGCCATCCATCAGGGCAGAAGTCTACACTCCTTATCCAACTTCACAAGTAAATCTCAACGGCTGCAGCAGCGTCTGCAATTACTCGAGTCAAACAAGGCGGGTTAAAGTCAATTGCTTATCACAGAAATCAATCAGCAGAAGGCCGGGATAGAACAAAATACCAAAAACTAATTGAAATGGAGGAATATCGCATGAAACGTTTCGCTGTAATAAGTGTTTTATCCTCTATAATCGCCCTTGGTCTAGTAGTAGGATGCAGTGCCAAAACCACGAACACTAGTGTTGAACAAATTTCAGTCGTAGATAATAACACGACTGCAACCCTTACTGAATACGGGTATGCCCACTTTGAACAGCTGCCTGATTTGGTTAAAAAGAAGTTTCCCAATGTGACCCTGAATAATTCACAGCCCGATCCAACTCAAAAAATATCCCTGCAAGACTTAGTTGCATCAGGTAAGACGCCTGATATTATTTACCTCCATGATATTTATCAATTGAATGATGCGCAAAGTATGGGCGCTACATTTGACTTGACGCCGCTGATGAACAAATACAAATTCGATTTAAATAAATACGATCCCTCTGCAATGTCCTATCTGAGAATGGCGTCACCCAACGGACAAATCACTGCCCTGCCTTGGGTGGGACCGCATTATGTGTTGATGTACAATAAAGCGATTTTCGATAAATTCGGTGTCTCTTATCCCAAAGATGGAATGACTTGGCCTGAAGTTATAGATTTGGCAAAAAATCTCACGCGAGCAGCAGATGGAGTTCAATATCATGGGCTTTTGATCGACAACTATAAAATTATATCTGATGAATATCCACTGTTGGCAGTTGACCCGAAGACCAATCAGGCTGTTTTAAGTTCGGATCCCACATGGACAAAAGTGTTAGATCTTTATAAAAGTATCTATGATATTTCGGGTAATTATGACCCAAAAATCACTGACAATGGGACAGCATTTGGCAAGGATCAAACTGTGGCTATGATGGCAACGGGCAAGAGTTGGACTTTGAACGGCCAAACGGGCTCCGGTGTTAATTGGAATATGGTTTCGATCCCGACATTGCCAGAGTTTCCTGGCCAACGCCCCGCGATTTCAACTGAGATGTTTACAGTTTCCAGTTCATCGACGAACAAAGATTTAGCGTTTAAAATTATTCAATATTTAGTCACTGATCCGGTAGGAGTTGGATTTTTCGCTACAGATGAGGCAATTCCTCCTGTTTATAACACCGATCAGTTCAAGCAAGTGTTTGCCAAGAATTGGGGTTATTTACCCGCAGACAATCCCAACGCTTTATCAGTGTTTTATGGAAAAGCTGCCATTTGGCCGAAAAATGTCAGCCAATATGAAAATCTAGCGACTAAAATTATAACAGACGCCTCAACTCAAGTCGTGCAAGGTAAAGCAGATACCAATACGGCTTTACGAAATGCTTCCGACCAACTAAATAATGCAATCCAAATCGCACAGCAACAAAAATAACTATTCGACAGGCAAGGGGGATTGTTTTGTATGTTGTCTAAGTAGATGCAACGTCGCAAAAATAGATAACAGCGAAACTAACAGAAAAATCGCAAATCCAACAAACATCCACAAAATACGTTCTGGTTGTAAATAATCCATCGCATA
>JAQBPP010000076.1 GCA_028287455.1 Bacilli bacterium
TCGCCGCGTTAATCCCAATTACCTGCCCCGCGATATTCACCAATGCACCGCCAGAGTTGCCGGGGTTAATGGCTGCGTCTGTTTGCAGATAGGTTTCTGTCATTCCGCTGCCAACCGGAATATCCCGCCTGAGTGCGGATATAACACCAACAGTAACGGTCTGGTTGAGACTGAGTCCGAGGGGATTGCCAATAGCGATTGCCGGTTCCCCGATTTGCAGTTTATCTGAGTCGCCAAATTGTGCGGGCGTAATGTTCTTGATTTTGGAAAGATCGGAAATGCGAACCACTGCCAGGTCGGTCGTCGGGTCGGTGCCAATCACTTTGGCCTGAACTTTCTCATCCTGGATGACCACTTGCACATCTGTTGCATCCTGCACCACGTGATTGTTGGTGACGATATCTCCATTGCCATCGATCAAAACACCGGAGCCGGAACCTGCCATTTGTTCCTGCTTCGACATGCTGAATGGGTTCGTATACTTTTGCAAGTTTACGACACCGACTACGGCCGGCTTTACCTTATTCACAGCAGAAATAATGCTGTCATTGCTCACCTGATAGGAAATGTTTTGGGCAGCACCTGTTGACGGATCGTTCCCCGCTGCAGTCTGATTGGCAGGCAGCTGTTGGTTGATCTGCTTTTGTACGAGCGATGGGAGGATGGCAATCGTTGTGCCAGAACCTGCCAGAGCGGACACCACGATCACCGCAATCCATTTCGCAGTGGAAGAAGATTTGAAGGGTTTGTGCTGCAATTCATCATAGAATCCCAATTGATTTTCCTCCTCCCAAGAGTCTGTTGGATCACATTTGGTAGTGTGTGAAAACTCAATCGAACTCTGATTACGTTTACCCGCAAGCATTTCCGGCGAAACTGGAACTAGTGAACTTCAGTTAGGAGATGCGAGACATGAACAACTCATCCAATTTGCCGTTTGAAGTGGATATCATCGCTCAACTTGGCGATTTAAAAGAAGTAGATTACAAAAACACCTTGATTCTGACTGCACTGATAGATTTGCTGGTAGAGCGGAAATGGATTACTCGCAGTGAAGTGATGCAGCGTGCGCATCAACTGGACCAGGAGTACCCGCTTTATTCAAAATATGACGATTCCTTCCCAAGCGCATAAGGGAACAAGACTATGTAGTTCCATTGTCCAAAGCAGGCTGAATCTGTACGTACAGTTTATCCGCTTAGCTGCAAAAAAACACATCCGAGCTGAAATATTATCCTCGCTGGATGTTTTGCAAAGGGGTTGGACGGCTGCGGTAAGTTTGATTGAGCGCGATGTCTTCGCCTACATGAATGCCGCTGTTTTTTAATTTACCGTTCAACGTGAGCTCTGCCAGTTCCGGAAAATTGTTTTCCTTTGACTGGTGCGCCATATACACATGTTTGGTATATTTGGTCATCACTTCAAGCAAGGCATCTGCTGCTGTCTCATTGGACAAATGCCCTTTGTCTCCGAGTACGCGGCGTTTTAAATGCCAAGGATAACGGCCCACGCGCACCATTTCCGGATCATGGTTGGTCTCCAAAATATACGCGTCTGAATCCTGGATCGTATCCATGATCCGCTGACTGACATAGCCCAAATCGGTGGCAAGCGTCAGTTTCGTGCTGCCTTCATAGAAGCAAAATCCAACCGGATCTGTACAGTCGTGCGAGATTTCAAACGGCTTCACCTGTAAGGAGCCAAACTGGATCCCTGCCTCTTTGTCCAAATAGCGGCGTTGTTCGGGCAATATTTCCCCTATTTGCTTCTCGAGTTCCAGCCAGGTTAATTCGGTGGCATAAATCGGTGTTTTCCATTTGCGGGCGACTGCACCGAGGCCGCGAATATGATCTGAATGTTCATGCGTGATTAAAATCGCATCGAGGGCGCCTGCCGAAACGGCAATTTCCTCAAATGCGGCGGTGATCTGCTTGAGCGTCACACCTGCATCGATTAAAATCTTCGCATCGTCTGTTTCCACATATGTAGAGTTTCCACTGCTTCCACTTGCAAGTACACTAAAACGCACCGGTTAGTCCCTCTCTTCTCCCTGTACTTCCCCAGTAAAGCCATTCACATAAAACGATCCTCTGTCAGTCAAAATTCGCCACATGGGAGCCACATACCAATCATTTTCGTTGTTAATCCGCTTGCTGTAGTACCCAAGCTGGATGCTCTGAATCTTCATTCCCTCCGGCTGCTGCACTTGTGCGGACAGTGAATCCGCGAAGGAATGCAGCGCGTTTAATGCGGGCAGCACTTGCTGCTTGTTGCCCTCTTCCCCAAGCACTTGCAGACAATTCTGCGTATAGGACTCCACCCGATCGGTCGAAATGTTCACCAACAGCGCTGCAGTGAAGAGCGCATACTGATTGTACATCTGCAAATAGCGCACTGTCTTCTGCTGTCCTGTTCCTGTCAGTGTGGTATCCAGTTGATATTCGCTCGCTCTCCACACATGGGGGCTAAGCAGTTCATACAAATGATCGACTCCTTTATAATTGAGCGGCTCCGAGGCTGGATGAAGAAACCGCTTCTGATACGTCCCGGCTTGTACGTAAGTAAACACTGCTGAATCGTCCATCACTGGGACCTGTGGGGCGATCGTTTTGTCTTTCCAATTCTCCAGGGACTTCTTCGCCACCTCTTCAGCCGCCGTTTGGTCAAAGCGGACATGCAAATAACGCAGCTCTGGCGTCGTGCGCGGCACATCGGTGATCATCAGCTGAACGCCGCGAGAGTCAAGCACTGCCTTGACATCCTTGAGCTGATCGGCATAGGACTGTACGTAAGCGGCCTGCTCTGTTCTGACAGCCAGGTAGCGCCAGCCGAGCAGAACATCCAGCAGGAGAAACGCCAACAGCAGATAAGTTTTTGCTCTACCCCAGTCCATCTAACCACCCCGACGAATCCGTCCAGTCAGCGCCAGTTACACCGTCAAGCAGCCACTGCTTATTTTTCGCCGTTACTTCCCACACCGGGTAAAGCCCAAGCGAGAGAGCGGAAGAACCGTCGCTAACCGTATGCAGCACCAGTTCAATTGCAGTGACATCCCCTGTGGTGATTGCGCGCTTGTCCAGCTGCAGCCAAAGTGCGTCTGCCGCAAGAAGCTTCAACTTGGGTGCTGTTTCCTGGGAGTCAGTCAAGTAAAAAAGCGGCCTTCCCATCGTTTCCACACCTCCTGAGCCCACCCAGACCTTAACGCTGCTCAAGGAATCGAACACTGGGAACCCATCGACGTACTTGCGAAACGTAAACTCATGCTGGCTCGCATCAGCAGCAGAAACTAACTCCTTAGCGTCCCCCAGCGACACGCGAAAGTTTCCGTTCAATCCCCCATGCGAATTGGTGAAGTCGAGCGCACTTTTTAACCCATTGTCCAATAGGTTCGCCGTGGAACGGCCACCGCTGCCTGCCTGCAAGGAATAATTGGTATACGAGATGGTTTGACCCGCCAAATCCATCTGTACCCCGCGCGCGCCATCCGTGTAAATCTGGTTGCCCGAAGGTTCTTTGATCGTTCTGATCAGCGACAAATCTACAAAAAAGGAATTCACCAACGGCTGCACTTGGTAGGCTTTGATCGTAAAATGCTCCTCAAGCACTTGCAGAGGATTAGTCGGCAAATAATAGGGATTTAACCGTGTGCCATACTGTGAATAAACCGGTTCCTGGCTAAATTTGTCTGTAATTGAATTCAAATCAATGGGTAGGATTGCTTTGCTAGTGTAGGCTTTTAAACCAGACTGCACAATGATTCTTAAATCGGAGCCCTCTTTATAATAATGCAGCCATGCTGTTTGCTGCACATTTGCCGGCAACGGCAGCCCGAGCGCATGATCGGTCCGATCGCTTGCTGGCGGCAGTTCATCCTTGACTGTAATTGCCTTGCTGCTGGAAATTTTATGCCAAAGATCATCCGTAAAATCGATCGGCACCCAGTCAGTGACGGCGATCTTTTTTAACAAATCCAGCGCCTGGTTGAACGGATCCGTAAACGGACGCAGTACAACGTGCCCGTCGTCCCCTTCATGAATGACAATCTCTGCAGGAAGTGCGACCTGGTTGACCGTTTTTCCGGGTCCAAGCGCGGATGCAGGTGTATAAGTGATCGCCACTGGACTGGAATCCGATACGGGCGTGTCATTCCACAGCGCGTACGATAAGACCAAAGAGGAAGCCACCAGCAAACACAAAACTGAAGTTTTCATTCGTTCCAAAGTCAGCTTGCTGTTCATCGCGCGCTCCCCTCCACTGTTCGAAGTGAAAAGGTCACTATCGTACCCCGATCGATTTCACTGTCCACTGAAATGGTGCCGCCATGCGCTTCAATGATTTGTTGTACAATGGATAATCCAAGCCCTGTACCGCCCAGTTTGCGGCTGCGTGCTTTGTCGACCCGATAAAATCGCTCGAAAATGCGCGGTAAATCTTGCTCTGGAATCCCCACACCGGAATCTTGCACAGATACCGCCACACGGTTTGCCCCGTGCCTGGCGACGGAAATCCGAATGGTGCCGTTCTCTGCTGTATATTTTAACGCATTGGACATCAGGTTGTCCCACACTTGATTCAGTTGGTCCACATCCGCCAGCAGCAGCGGCAGCCCGGGCTCAAGCTGCGTCGACAGTGTAATCTGATGCCGCTCACACAGAACACCAAACCGTTCGATCACATCGTTTAACATCTGCCGACAGGATACAGCCGTCATGCGCATCGCCACATTGCGCGCATCCAGCCGCGATAATTGCAGCAGATCGGATACCAACCTGACCATGCGGTCTGTCTCGCTGTGCAGCACCTGCAAAAAACGCTTCGCTGTGGGCAATTCCTCCACTGCCCCGTCTTCAAGCGCCTCGATATAACTCTTAATAGTGGTCAAAGGTGTCCGTATCTCATGCGACACATTCGCGACAAAATCCCTCCGGTCACGTTGTTCCCGCTCCTCTTCCGTGATATCCCGCAGCACCAGAACCCGTCCGATCTGGCTTTGCTCTTCGTGGATGGGTGAGGAATACACCCGCAGCATTCGTCCGCCAGCACCCTCCAGAGTAAATTCCCCGGCTGCTCCGTTCCACAGTTGTTCCTGCACATTCGCCGGGATGACCGCATGCAGCTTATCCATCAGCTCAGTTTCTTGCTTGACACCTAGAAATTGCTGAGCCACCGGATTTACAAGGAAAAAGTTGTCAGCAGCCGACATCGCCACCACGCCGTCTGACATGTGCAGCAGGATCGCTTCAATTCGACTTTTTTCACGATCATTTTGCTCCAGTGCCGACCTCAAACGCGCCGACAATGTGTTAAAGGTTTGACCTAACTGTCCAATTTCATCGCTGCTTTTAACAGTTACTTGTTGAGAAAAGTCACCTTTGGCCATTGCAGAAGCCTTGCGCGTAATCTCGAGGATTGGATTGGTGATCGTTCTGGCGAGCACAATACCAAGAATTCCGGACAACACAAGCGAAATCACAATTCCGGTGTAAAACAGCAGGTTAATGTGCGAAATCGATTCGTAAATTTGGGTCATGGGCGCAATCAAATAGACAACACCCGCTACCTGCGAACCGTCCCGCACCGGCACCGCCAAGTAAGTAGACAAATGATGGTTCTGCGGATCCTGCCGTATGGCCGAACCCCGCGTGCCCGACAGCGCTTGGGTGATTTCTGTGCTGTTTCTTTTTTCACCTATCGTCAAAGGATCATTTGATGCGGCGAGAATCGTCCCATTTTTGTCCAGCACATAGATGCCGCCACCCGACATTTGTGCAAATGTGTTCAGAAATTGCTGCAGCTCCTGTGGATTGTTGTCCTGCGCGGAATCCTTGCTGCTTAAGTACGGTTCCACATGGGTGGCTAACAGATTGGACGTAGAATAAAGGGTTGAGTTAAAATTCGTTAAAAAATACTCATTTAGCGACTGAACAAAATACATCCCGATCAACTGCATCGCAAACAGGATCAACAGCAAGTAAATCAGGACTAATTTCCACCTTATGCTGGCAAACATCGCGGCACTCCCTGCCTAACGACGGATGGTGTATCCTACACCCCGCTTGGTCACGATATACGCCGGGTTGGAAGGATCATCCTCTATTTTTTCGCGCAGCCGCCGAACCGTTACGTCTACAGTACGCACATCTCCAAAATAGTCATAGCCCCAGACTTCCTGCAGCAGATGTTCACGCGTCATGACCTGGCCGCGGTTTTTCATCAGATACAGCAGCAATTCATATTCCCGGTTCGTGATGTCGATGACATGGTCGCCTTTTACTACTTCATAAGTAACAGTATCAATCTTTAACTCCCCTGCGCGGTACTGTAATATCCCACTTAATGGATTATTGTCCGTTTGCCTGCGCAAGTTGGCTTTTACACGGGCGAGTAATTCGCGTGAGGAAAAAGGTTTGGTCACGTAATCATCCGCGCCTAACTCAAGCCCCATCACTTTGTCAATTTCGGTATCTCGCGCGGTCAACATGATGATTGGTGCTGACGAGAACCGCCGGACCTCCTGAGTCACCTGAAAACCGTCCCGTTTGGGCAGCATAACGTCCAGCAGAATCAAATCCGGCCTTTCCTGCTGGGCACGTTCGATTGCTTCATCTCCATCGTAAGCCACGCTCACTCGATAACCCTCTTTTTCCAACGAGAATTTCAGGATATCCGTGATCGGCTGTTCATCATCAACAACAAGAATTTTTGACAGCATTGCTTTCACCTCACCCTATTGAGATTCCCTACGCAGTGCGGAAATTCCTGTTTATTAGCTGCGTCCCTTTTTGCCAGCCATTCTTTCTTTACTGTCAGTTATATTCAACCACGGCGCTGGAAATAGTAAAAGCAAAAAAGGGGGCTTACACGATGAAAGATCAAGCAGTACTTGCCTCATTCAAGGATCCTGATACCGCCCGGAATTGTGAAGCAGCGCTCAATAGTTTAGGCGTAAGCGAAGTCCAAATCGACCGGGTGGATGCTTATCCGGGGGACACAGCAGATCGGTTGACTAATTTTATATCAGAGGGTCTGCCCTCTCTCGCTGCAGCCACACTGGGAACTACGTTTGAAAGCAAGGACGCTTCCATCCTCTCCGCTGCCCACCCAGACGCGAGCGGCTTCGCTGCGCGCACTGGGGATTTGACCGACACCACAGGCTATGATATTTTGCTCACCGCCGTCTGCGATCCAGCGTTAACTGAGCAAGTAGTGGCAACGATTAAATCACACGGCGGTCGCACATAAGTACAAATCCAGTATCTGATTTCAGCAGGGAGAGATAAGTTCTCCCTTTTTTGACGTTCACAATGTTCTATCTGTAATTTTTGAAAAGTATGTAACCAACTTGACACAACTTACGTCTTACCCAATGAATGAAGGATCCCGATTTCAATCATCTATGCAGGAAGGGAGACTTTGGAGGAATTAATTAGCGGTATCCATTACAGCCAATTCAAACGATTCATTGAGAAAAAACATTCGTTCCTTTCTAACTCCGGCCTACGGCAAAAGTCGCGTCAAAAGGAACGAATGTTTTTTCCGCTGCTTATGGTAAAGAAAGTTTTACTTCCTTATAAGTTAAAAAAAGAGCAGAAGAAGTTGATTCCTCTGCTCTTCTTTCATTATGCGTAAAGTGATTGAATCGCTACTGTTTGCTCACGTCCTGGTCCAATGGAGAAGATTGCAAGCGGCACACCACTGACTTCACAAATTCTATTGATGTACTTCTTAGCGGCGTCAGGCAGTTCGTTTAATGTACGCACATCCGTCAAGTCTTCTCTCCAACCAGGCAATGTTTCATAAATCGGTTCACATTTAGCCAATTTGGACAAAGAAGTCGGGAATTCAGACAACACTTCACCATCCACTTTATACCCCGTACAAATTTTCAATTCGTCAAGTCCAGTTAAAATGTCCAATCGGGTAATAGCTATTCCGTCAAGCCCCGATACCCGTTTCGCATGTCGAATTACCAATGCATCGAACCAGCCCACGCGCCTGGGACGGCCAGTCGTAGTACCGTATTCCTGACCCACTTCACGAATATGATTCCCAATGTCATTAAGCAGTTCAGTCGGGAATGGACCATCCCCCACTCGTGTAGTATAGGATTTAACGACACCAACCACTTTATCGATTTTCGTAGGGCCAACGCCAGAGCCAATACACACTCCGCCCGCTACAGGGCTGGAAGAAGTTACGTATGGATAGGTGCCTTGATCGATATCCAGCATTGAGGCTTGGGCACCTTCAAACAGCACATGCTGACCGACATCGATCGCCTGATTTAAAACGATGGAAGTGTCAGTGATATAGGAGCTTAACCGCTGTCCATATTCGCGATATTGTTCGAATACTTTCTGAAAGTCGAACGGCTCAGCGCCAAATAATTTCACTAATAAATCGTTCTTCTGCGCCATCACCAGTTGAAGCTTACGATACAACTCTTCTTCATCAATCAGATCCACCATGCGAATCCCAATACGGGCTGCTTTATCCATATAAGCAGGGCCGATGCCTTTACCCGTTGTGCCGATCTTCTGCTCTCCGCGACTGACTTCTTCCAACTCATCAAGACGAATATGGTAGGGCATAACTAAATGCGCACGATCAGAAATCCGTAAATTGTGTGTGCTAACCCCTTGATCTTCCAAATATTGAATTTCATTGATCAATGCACCTGGATTCACAACCATACCGTTTCCGATGACACAAAGTTTATCTGAATAAAAAATACCAGACGGGATCAAATGTAGTTTAAACGTTTTCCCATTGATTTTAATCGTATGTCCGGCATTATTTCCGCCTTGATACCTGGCCACCACTTGCGCGCTCTCTGCCAGGAAATCGGTAATCTTGCCTTTTCCCTCGTCTCCCCATTGTGTTCCAACAACAACAACTGTAGACAATTTCAGCACCCCCATAATTGGAGTTTGAGACGTCCGTTTGAAATGAAAACGGCAGAATCACAAAATCACATGATCAGATTACCAATTATGCCGTGTCAAGTCAAGAGTAAATCCGAACAAATAAATCTATTTTAGCTGTTAATGTTCGCTTTTTCAGCAAATTACTCACCAGTTATACATGTATAGTGAGTATTCCAACGTTTACTGATCCGCATTCTCCCATTTCTGTCTTTGCACCACATACATGGCGCCCAGGATCGCAATTCCTCCAAGTACCTGCAGCCCTGTGATCGATTCTCCCAGCAGCCACCAGCCGAACAATAAAGCTGTCAGTGGTTGCAAATAACCATAGGCCGCCACCCGGAATCCCCCGATTTTCCCAACCGATCCATTGTGAATGAGGAAGCTGATCCCTAGCGCACAGATCGAGGAGAATAACAAAATTCGCAAAGAACTCCAACTAAGAATTACAGCCGTCACCCATGCTGCCGGCTGGACAAAGAGAAATGGGCATAAAAACAACGCGCCAAATGTATATTCCAGTGCTAACATTTGTCTAACAGGATATTTCACCATCAGTTTCGCAACCATTAATAGATAGATTGCGCCCATGATGCTTCGGCTAAGCATCATGAGGTCACCTGTGATGCTTTTAGCTCCCAGCGCAATTCCTGGTCCGCCTACAATCACTAGTACCGTACCAAGCAATGCTACAA
>JAQBPP010000137.1 GCA_028287455.1 Bacilli bacterium
GTACAATGTATCCTGCCAGACTTGGCCGGATTGGACACCTATCCACCATGTTTTTGCGATCTCCGATGGTTGGCTCCAGAAAAACGGATTGATCACATGAACGCGGGCACCAATCTCCCAGATCAACGCAATGACAACAAAAAGTGCAGCACGGCCGCAAGCGACAATCCAGGGATTAGGTGTCGACATCTCAAACCTCAACCAAGTCGACTTAGGTTTGGTACGTGCGGCTTGTGCCTCTGACGTAAATTCACCCACAGCGACAACTGCTGAGTGCCCAATGGCTTCCATTTCAGTGGACATCGCTAGTTCCCCTTTCCTGTTGATAGGCTTTCATCGTTTCTTCAGAAAGTGTACGCAACGCCTCTTCCTTGAGGCCCATAAAATGCGGTGAAGTCACAATGTGCGGTTTGCGCGGCCTGGGCAGATCAATTTTTAGATGACGTTTGATCGTACCGGGCCTGGCGCTCATGATGTAAACCTCATCAGACAAATAAATCGCTTCGTCGATGTCGTGGGTAATGAACAAAATAGTCTTTTGAAAATCGTCCCATAAGTCTAGCAGCCATTCCTGCATCATCGACCTGGTTTGTGCGTCCAGAGCGCCAAACGGTTCGTCGAGCAAAATGATTTCCCGGTTGTAAAGTATCGTTCGCAGCAGGGCTGCACGTTGCCGCATTCCGCCTGATAACTGAGCGGGATAAAGGTATTCGAACCCCCCTAAGCCGTACTTTTCAAGTAAAGGCAGCGCTTTGTTCTTCGCCTCGCGCTTAGGAGTTCCCTGAATCTGCAGGCCCAATATGACATTGTCCAGAATGGTCCGCCATGGCAGGAGCAAATCTTTTTGAAGCATGTAGCCGGTTATGCCTGCAAGACCGTTGACGCGTTTGCCATCGACATAGATGGTCCCGACTGAGGCTTCGTCCAGCCCAGAAATGATGTTGAATAACGTCGACTTGCCACAACCGCTTGGACCGACAATACTGATAAAGCGATGGTCAGGGATGAGCAGATCAACCGGTCCAACCGCCTGCACCATTCTGCCACCCTGCATGGCAAACGTTTTGCTTACACCTTGCAATTCCAACTTCAAGTCGCTCATCTTGAATCACCCCTCTTTTGTTAGATTAATGTTATCATACATAACGCAAATGAGGTGATCGAAGTTTATTATGTTATGTTATATAACATAAATATGTGTTATTGCATATTGATGTATTTGTTTTTCATTTTTTGAATTCGTGGATCGATGAAAATACCGATTTGGTTTAAGACCTGGTGGTGAGATTCGTGTAAGTCTGAAGGATAGACGCAATAAAAACTCTGTTTGAGACTGAGCTCGGGGAGAGGAATGATCTCGATCCCATCATCGCTGCCATCCATCCACAAGGAAGAACCAGGAAGCAAGGAGTAACCGCTGCCTTCGGCAACCATGATGCGGATCAAATGTGAAGAATCGACTTCAACCAGCGTATTGGGACGTTGGTGCAAAGGGGTGAACAGTTCTTTTTCAATTAGCTCACGCAGAGGCATTCCTTGCTTTAAAAGGATAAAAGGAGCGGATCGGAGGTAGTAGTGGATGCTGTGGTTTCGAGTTAATCCTCTATTTTTCGGGCCAATGAATACAATTTGCTCTTCAAACAACCTCACTGATTTCAGCAGAGGCAGAAACGGGAAAAAGGAATTGATATACGCAAAATGTAAATTGCCCGCAGCTGTCATAATCGCTAGATCCAACGATTCTCCAGTTCGTATTGCAGCCTGCGGACTGCCGCCTGTCTGAGTGGCCTCAAGAATCGCAGGCAGGATGATATGTGACAATGACCCGGAAATCCCAATTCGCGGCACGCTGTCATTAGGTGTCTCATTGCAGCCCTGCACAGCGCGCCGACCCCCTTCAAGAGCACTTAGGGCATACAGCGCATAGTAATAGAAGCGCCGCCCCGCCTCCGTCAGGTAAGTGCCAGAACGATTCCGTCGAAACAGAACCGCACCGAGTTCCGCTTCCAAATTGGCAATGCGAAAACTGACAGACGATTGCGAAAACGCCATGGTTCGAGCTGCTTTACTCATACTTTTGTTCTCAGCCACAGTAACGAATACCTTTAAATCGATGTTGTCCAATCAGACCACCCCCAACAAATACATTACATAATATGTAATATTATATTACATATATGTTATATAAAAAAGTCCCTAAGCAATTGCCCAGGGACTTATTTCCATTAACTTAACTCCATCTTCTCGGTGACTTATGGAATCGGTCATACGTCAATCCACAACACCTGTTTAGCAGAGAAACTACAAAGGCAAAGCAGAATGATCAACAGCCCTTCTCCCGGATCAAAAGTGAGCCCACCAATGGAGGGAAACAGAAAATTGCCGTACAAGGGTCCTGGGATTGGCAGCCAAAGAACCAGAGAGAGCAGCATCGTTAAGTATAGAAAGAACCCTATTTTACGATTCAAAAGTATTCCGATGCCGAGTATGAACAGTACACTAGCTAATACGATAGTGATCCAGATGCTATGATTGTACACAAACTGGCCAAACAGCATCAGAAACTGCGAAGGGATTTCACTAAGTGCCTTCGATTGCAGATAAAAGGACTGAAGCTGCAACCATCCTCCCAGAATCAAAACGGCACTCAGCATGCATCGAGCGGTTCGTTGCGCTGCAACCGGCATTCGACCAGCGACCGTTTCGACAGGCCACACCACGATCCCGCTCATACCAAATAGTAATGCTGCCCCTGGTGCGCCAGTAAGCAGCAAGCTCCGACCATCAAACAGCTGCCCCAACCCTTCGCCAAACCACCAGACAAATCCAGCAAACAAGAACGATATGGCTAGAGAAGTCCTGACACGAACATTAAATATCAGCGCTAGTCCAATCAGAATCGGAATCCCGGCAAAGAATCCATTGTACAATGCAATGTGAGGCTCAAGCAGATTCGCCATCCATCCCATCGAATGCGACAACCAGGGTGGCTCAAAGTCAGCCTGTGGAGCGAGACACCAAGTGATGAAATCTCTAGTGAATCTTTTGGCCTGCAATTGCCACAATCCCGCAATTAGCCAATACACTCCCAGCATGCCTTGCAACATCCGACGAGAAAACAAACAAAATCCTCCTAATAGCGACTATCCCGCATTTTGAAATTCAGTGAGAAAACTCCAAATGACAAGTATCATTAAGTTTCGAGATGATTTTCTCTCCCCAACTGTTGATCATTAATTGACTGATACTGCATGGTTCCGCTTTAAAAGATGTTCTTGCGATCACGTCATCAGGTAATGCCAGCCACCATTGCATAATAGAAATAGACGAGTTTGCATGCGTTACTATTAGGGTAGTATCGTGGCTATCATCAGATATCTCCGCCATAAATGAATAAATTCGTTTCCTCATCATGTTCCAGCTCTCTGCCTCCGGGTAAGGTATCCAATCCAGGACAGGCTCTGTCATAGGAATCCTTAACTTTTCGATCTCTTCCTTTGACTTGTTTGCAGCAATTCCATTGTTCAATTCACGGAGCGCATGCACAACTTTTGGAACTGCCATTAATGGTTGACCTATGAGCTCTGCAGTTTTCCTGGCTCGTTGCAAATCACTGCAATAAAAGTTGATCGGTTTTCCCTCAAATAACTTCTGAAGTCGAATTCCTGTTCTTCGTGCCTGTTCGTGCCCTAATTCCGTTAAATCCGAATCCGTCCACCCACCGGCTATCCCCTGTAACAAATGTTCTGCTTCTCCGTGTCGAACCAGATAGATTTGTTTCATAAGCCACCCCTTATTACTAT
>JAQBPP010000139.1 GCA_028287455.1 Bacilli bacterium
GCAATGGAAGGGATTTAACAAGCCGGGTTCATCATCGTAATGGATTTTCATGCATAAGGCGTAAATGATGAACTGATTGATATCGCCTTGGATTTGCCGACTATTACCGCGACGACCGCAAATACGGCATTGTTCATCGCATTTGGCCAGGTACCCAAAGGGAATTAACGTCGGGGCGATCCTGGCATGGCGGCCGGTTACGGCCGGAACGCGGCATTTTGTGGGTCGTTGGGCATGGAATGGTTCGATCCGCTTTCCTTTAAAGGTCGCAAAGGGTCGGGATCGCCAGGGGGACGCGAGCTGTATGCGGATGAACAGCTGCAATTGGGCAATCGGGATTGGACGAAGTTTTCCTATACGTATCGCTTATTGGGGAGGCTTTCTTATAATCCGGATGTTGACCCGGAAACATGGCGGAGATATCTGCGAGCGCAGTTTCATGGTGCTGCCGAAGCATGTGAAAAAGCTCTATCCTTTGCCAGCCGCATCCTGCCGTTCATTCTAGTTGCTCATGCGCCCTCTGTAGCCAATAATGTTTATTGGCCCGAAATGTATGCGAATATGCCGCTTTGCAGAAACGGAGAACCTGTTGATAATCCCTATCAAAATTACGGTTATCCTTACAATTACGATTTCGATACTGAATCTCCTCATACATTTGGATCTGTGAGTCCGCTTGATCCAGCCCTCATTTACAGCGTTAACGAATTCGCGGACGATATTCTGCAAGGGAAACGTAAGGGGAAATAGTTCTCCTTTGGAGATCGCCGATAAGCTCGTGGATTTGGTCGACAAAGCGGAACGATATTTAGCAGAATCGTCGAGTGAAATTCTTGATCCTCATGACTCTTTATTCCGCCGTTTGGCAATAGACGTGCAGATCATGACAGGGATAGGCCAGTTCTTTTCCCAAAAGTTTCGTGCCGGACTTGCTTTTGCCTTGTTTGAACGAACCGGTGAACCTAACTTATTAAAAGAAACGGTTGGAGTACTACCATTCGGCTCGCGACTCCTGGAAACAGATTATTGCCGCCTCCCAAGGTATTTATAAAGAAGACTCACTTTCGGACGCGCTCATTATTCACGGGGGCATTGGACAGATCGATTGGCGGCCATAGACCAACTGGGATTTTTGATTGAATCTCCGCTTCTTAATTTTGAAGCGTTTGGAGATCTTCGTACAATTTTCCTCTCCCAACATGGTCTCAAACGACTGGGCGAACAGCATCTTATTAAATTTGGAAGACAATGACAACCATGAGACTATTTTAAATCGAAAATCTTTATCAAGTGTAGAGTTTATTCGAAAGATGGATGATGATGGCTATCGAATGTCTGTTGAATGGCGAGCGGGAAAAATCATTCAAGATGACAATCATATATACCGAATCATACCCTCAGCAACAGATGCCAGTTTCGAATGCAGTGTTGGATTTTCTATCCTTGGCAAAGAACTGTCTTTAGACAAATTCGACGTCATTAAAACTGTAAGCAAAAAACATTGGGAAAGTTTTTGGACAGAAGGTGGGGCTGTTGAATTCAGCAGCAGCCAAGATCCCAGAGCGCACGAGCTGGAACGCAGAGTGGTGCTCTCACAGTTTTTAACTGCTATCCACTGCTCCGGATCCTTGCCTCCACAGGAAACTGGCCTGCTTTATAACAGTTGGTATGGAAAATTTCACCTGGAAATGCACTGGTGGCATGCGGCGCATTTTGCTCTCTGGGGTAGAACCCATTTATTAAAAAAGAGTATGGACTGGTATCTTACTATTTTACCAATAGCAAAAGAATTGGCTTATGCCCAAGGATACGACGGAGCCCGCTGGCCTAAAATGATAGGCCCAAATGGAATACAAAGTCCATCTACTATCGGAAATCTATTAATCTGGCAGCAGCCACATCCGATTGCATTGGTCGAACTCTGTTATAAGGCAGAACCAACATACGAAACGCTGAATAAGTATAAAGATTTGGTCATGGAGACAGCTGATTTTATGGCATCTTTTGCAGTATGGGATGAACAAAATAATCGCTATGTACTGGGGCCGCCCGTTATACCCGCTCAAGAGTCGCATCAAGGATCAGAAACATGGAATCCGACATTTGAATTAGAGTATTGGAGATTTGGATTAACTATTGCCATGGAATGGAGAAATCGGCTCGGATTAGAACCCATTTCCAAGTGGCAGCATGTGTCAGCGCATTTGTCCAAGCTCCCTCAGTTTGAAGGTGTTTATTTGGCCCACGAAAATTGCCCGACTACATTTACGCAAAAAAACAATGACCATCCTTCAATGCTCGCAGCACTGGGAATATTGTCAGGGACTATGGCAGATAGGGAAGTAATGCGTAAGACACTTCAGCGTGTAGCACTAGAATGGCAATGGGAAACAGCATGGGGTTGGGATTTCCCCATGGCAGCAATGACTGCTGCACGACTTGGTGAAGGACATATGGCGATAGATTTTTTGTTGATGAAGGAAACAAAAAACACATATCTGGCAAATGGACATAATTATCAGCGCGCCGATTTAATGGCTTATCTTCCCGGGAATGGTGGATTGCTTGCTGCAGTTGCTCTCATGGCTTGCGGATGGGAGAAATGTTCCGATCAACAATCGCCAGGTTTTCCATCAGATGGTACATGGTCTGTACAATGGGAAGGGTTGAATGCTTGGTTGTAGCGGAAAATGCAGGTGGTGGGAAGGATGGAAATAGTGGAAAATCATAACCTTCAGATTCGCGATCCATTTGTATTTCCAGAACAAACAGAAGGTAAATATTATTTATTCGGCAGTACTGATCAGAATATTTGGGGCAAAGGCACCGGATTTGATGTTTACGTAGGAAATGATCTTCAAAATTGGGAGGGACCCTACCCGGTTTTTCGTCCTGGAGACGATTTTTATTCGGAAAACAATTTTTGGGCCCCGGAAGTTCATCATTTTCAGGGAAGGTATTATATGTTAGCTACCTTCTTGCGCAAAGATAACCAACGAAGAGGTACTGCAATCCTGGTTTCCGACAACTTATTGGGTCCGTTTCTCCCGCATAGCAATGGTCCTGTTACCCCAGAGAATTGGAATTCACTTGATGGTACCTTATTCGTTGATGGAGCAGGCATGCCATGGATGATTTTTTGTCACGAGTGGGTCGATGTTGAAGATGGGGAAATCTGTGCTGTAAGACTCACTAATGATCTGAGCGGAACTATTGGAGATCCTATCATTCTGTTTAGCGCATCAGAAGCATCTTGGACTACTCCATTTAATCACCCTAAGAAAATATCCAAAAACAACTATGTGACTGATGGACCTTTTATGTATAAGGCAACGAATGGAGACCTACTCATGCTATGGGCAAGCTTCGTTAATAATGTTTATGCGCAAGGGATTTCAAGATCTGCAACTGGTAAAATCACGGGTCCCTGGGAACATTTTGATAAGCCTCTCTATCAGGATGACGGGGGACACGGAATGATATTTCGGACCTTTGATGACAAGCTTGTGCTAATGCTGCATGCCCCGAATGATACTCCGCTGGAACGGCCAATTTTCATTAACATAGCAGAATATGAAGGCAAAATAATGATCGAAGAAAAATGAGGTGGATTCACTCTTATTCGTGGGTTTTTGGCTCAATGGCCAAGAACCTTTTTTTTGTTAAAAACGTTTCGGACGTGCACGTGACATAGGAAGGATTTTCGAATCTGAGCGGATTCCCCCCATATTTACGCAGGTAGACCCATACGTTCCTGATTTTGCATTGGTAAAATTTGAATAGCAAGGGGTGAAAATTTTAAAGGGGGACCAATCATGCGTATGAAAAGTTGGACGTTGCCACTTCTGCTATTGTCTGTAATCACGATGGTTGCTGGCTGCAGCAAATCCGGAAATAGTCCGGTGGGCACACAAGTTGCCGCCACAGAGCCAGTGACGCTTACGCTGTATGTGGATGCGGTTATAAACGATGATGAAATAAATAAATTTATAGTTCAGCCGGTACAGAAAAAAACCCCTAACATATCGTTCAATATTATCAAGAACGGTAAAGGTACGGAACCTCAAACTCTAGTCGCCGCAGGGACGGTACCGGACCTGATTTATACGACTTACACTGCTATCGGGATGTGGAGACAACTGGGTGTACTCGAAGACTTGAACGCGTTGGTGAAGAAGTATCATATGGATCTCAGCAGGTTCGATCCTAATCTCATTAATGTAATACAAGCATTCAGCGGCGGGAACGGACAGCTCTACGCCATACCGATCATGCAGAATATGCAAGCCATGTTTTACAACAAAGATCTTTTCGACAAGTTCGGCGTGGCGTATCCCAAAGACTTGATGTCTTGGGACGATGTTATCACGCTCGCTCGCCAGTTAACAAGATCGGATGCGGGAACCAAATATATCGGATTGATTCCCAACAACCTCGGACGTACAGGCCAGGGCCTGTCTCTTCCGTACGTAAATCCGAATACTCTTAAAGCGACGGTGAATAATGACGACTGGAAAAAAGTGTACACGCTCGAGAAGGAAATTTTCGACATACCCGGTTATATCGGTGAAAACAATCAATACAGCTATAATTTGAACACCGACTTTTTTAAGAATGGAAATGTAGCAATGGCAGTCGGATATGTTCCCGATGCAATCTCGAAAGTGGACTGGAAAGCAGTAAACTTCGATTGGGATATGGTCTCGCTGCCAAATTTCCAAGAAGCGGTAGGTACAGGCTTAGTAGGCGGTCCCTTCATCATGATGGTGAACCAAAGCAGTAAATATACAGATGCTGCGTTTCAGGCCATCTCCGTTGTCTCATCCGATGAGGTTCAGCTTCAAATGAGTCAAGACGGGAAATTGTCTGCGCTGAGTAACGTCAATGTCCAGCAGAAGTATGCCCAGAATGTGCCGATATTTAACGGCAAAAACGTGGCAGGCATATTCAAAGCGAAGCCCCGCAAAATGAATGTTCCGACTACCGAATATGACACAGTGGTGCGGGCAGCTATCGACGCTTCCCTCAAAGATCTGGCGGCAGGCAAAGATATCAATACGCTTCTGCGAGAAACTGAGGATAATGCGAACAAAGCAATTCAAGCACAGGTTGCACAAAAATAAACTGAATAGGGTCATTTTCATTAACATAGCAGAATATGAAGGGGAAATAATGTTGGAGGAGACGCCGTAAGTGGATTCGCATAAAAACAAAAAAAGCGAAGAAATGCATACTTTAGAGCATGAAAGCGTGTAGAATTATTTATCCTTTTAGTACCATTATGATGAAAGGGTATTCATTCTTCTGCGGCGCTTTCTTTTATTTTTGAAAGGGGAAAGAGAATGGTCAATCAATGGATTGTCTCAAACGATTGCAGCGGTGACTTCACAACGGTACAGGATGCAGTAAATGCAGTTCCCGAACAAGTCGAAACGCGAACGCTCATTTTCATAAAGAATGGTGTTTACAAAGAAAAATTGAATGTACCAAAAAACAAACGAATCAGTTTTATTGGTGAAAACCAGCTTGAGACTGTGATCACTTATGACGATTATGCCCGTAAAATCGCTCCAGATGGACAGGAATACGGCACATTTAGAACAGCTAGTGTTACGATCGAAGCAGATGATTTCTATGCTGAAAATTTGACTTTCGAAAACAGCGCCGGCCATGGCCCAGAGATTGGGCAAGCTCTCGCATTAACAGTGTCTGGAGATCGAAATGTGTGTAATCGGGTACGACTGCTTGGCAATCAGGACACGTTATATACGCCGGGGAATGGGCGCCACTATTTTAAAGATTGTTATATCGAAGGCCATGTGGATTTTATCTTTGGTCCGGCGACGGCTGTGTTTGAAAAATGCCAAATTCACAGCTTGCGCAAAGGCTACATTACTGCAGCTTCCACGCCAAAAGATCAGTTATACGGTTTTGTCTTCTTTGACTGTAATTTGACCGGTTCTGAACAAAACACAGTTTATCTGGGCAGACCGTGGCGGCCATTCGCGAATGTGATTTACGTCCGTACTTGGATGGACAACCATATCAAGCCTGAGGGCTGGCATAACTGGAGAAATGAAGAAAATGAACGCACTGCACGATATACCGAGTTCGGCAGCAGCGGACCTGGTGCGAATCCGGAAGCCCGACTGAAGTGGGCGAAAACGTTTGCGGCTGAGGCTTCTGGTGAACTCACCCCGCAAATAGTTCTGGCAGGACTGGATCACTGGGAACCAACTAAAATTGCTACGATTGGAGGCTGGCAAAATGACTGAAAAATGGATGGGTAAAAAAACTTCGAACTTGAGGTTATGGTATAACCAACCCGCGAAAAACTGGAACGAAGCGCTGCCGATTGGAAATGGTCGGTTAGGTGCGATGATATTTGGTCATACACATGGGGAAAAAATACAATTAAATGAAGATTCAGTGTGGTATGGAGGACCTATTGATCGGAATAATCCAGATGCTTTTGAACATCTGACAGAAATCAGAAGGCTGATTTTTGCAGGTGAAATCAAACAGGCGGAGGAATTGTCTCTGCTGACTTTAAGTGGAACTCCGGAGAGTCAACGTCCCTATCAAACTTTGGGAGATCTTGTTCTTGACTTTAATACTGATGAGGGAGAAGTGGAACATTACAGCCGTGAACTTGACCTTCAGACTGGGATCATTCGAGTAAGTTTTCAAATCGGCAGCACGATTTATAAGCGAGAATGTTTCTCGAGCGCGGTGGACCAGGCGGTTGTCATTCGTTTAACCTCCAATCAACCTGGAAAAATTTCAGCAAGGGCTCGCCTAAGAAGAGGCAGATTTTTTAATCGTGTGATGGCTAGGGATCCATCCACTTTGATCATGCAAGGGGACTGCGGTGGGGATGGGGCCGTGTCGTTTCGCATGGTTCTTCATCCAGTTGCGGAAGGAGGAACGGTGCGGACGCTAGGAGAGCATTTGGTCATAGAAAACGCTGATGCAGTTACATTGCTGCTGACAGCCGACACTACATTCCGATGCCATGATCCGGAATCGATCAGCTTGAATTTGGTGTACAAAGCAGCACTCAAGTCTTACAACCAATTGGCGACGGATCACATCGAGGATTACCAGTCGTTATTCAACCGAGTGGAAATCGATTTGAATACTGATGAGAGATGGGGGGAACTTGATCATCTGCCAACAGACCAGCGGTTGGAACGTGTGGTGCGGGGTGAAGATGACCCCGGACTTGTAAGTTTGTATTTCCAATTTGGGCGATATCTGCTGATTTGCAGCAGCAGGCCAGGATCGTTGCCCTCAAATCTTCAGGGCATATGGAATGATCACATGAATCCGCCTTGGGACAGCAAATATACGATTAACATTAACACGGAAATGAATTATTGGCACGCTGAAACCTGCAACTTGTCAGAATGCCATTTGCCTTTGTTTGATCTGATTGAGAGGATGCGGGTATCAGGCAGAAGGACAGCACGTGTCATGTATGGATGCAGAGGATTTGTTGCACATCATAACACAGATATTTGGGCGGATACAGCTCCGCAAGATCTATACATTACCGCCAGCTACTGGCCAATGGGAGCCGCTTGGTTATGCTTGCATTTGTGGGAACACTATCAATTTTCTGGCGATCTCAATTTTCTAAGGAAGACCTATGAAACAATGAAAGAAGCTGCGATATTCTTTTTGGATTTCCTCGTGGAAAGTCCTGATGGCCATTTGGTTACCTGTCCGTCTGTATCGCCAGAAAATACCTATGTTTTGCCAAATGGTGAGCAGGGGCGGCTTTGTGCAGGCCCGTCCATGGACAATCAGATACTAAATGCATTATTCGACCAGTGTATGCGCGCATCCGAAATTCTCAGCTGTGACGATGAATTCAGACACGAATTGGAGAAAGTCAAAAAGAGATTGCCTCAACCGAGAGTAGGAAGATACGGGCAATTACAGGAATGGATGGAAGATTACGAAGAAAAGGCACCGGGACATCGCCATATTTCTCATCTTTTTGCTCTGCATCCAGGCAACCAGATTTCAGTAAGAAAAACTACGGAATTGGCGAGAGCTGCTCGTCAAACGTTAGAACGAAGACTTCAGAATGGAGGAGGACACACAGGTTGGAGCAGGGCGTGGATCATCAACTTTTGGGCACGCTTGGAAGATGCAGAGGCGGCCTATGAAAACGTCATGGCATTGTTAAGCAAGTCAACGCTGCCTAATTTGTTCGATAATCACCCCCCCTTCCAAATTGATGGGAATTTTGGCGGTACTGCCGGGATTGCAGAAATGTTGTTGCACAGCCATTTAGGTGAAATTCATTTACTGCCCGCTCTTCCGCAGGCCTGGTCGACCGGCTCTGTTAAAGGATTGCGTGCACGTGGTGGTTTTGAAATTGATATGTGTTGGAATGATGGCCAGTTGAACAAGGCAAAGATCCTATCAAACTTAAGTGGTTCATGTCGCATTCGAACACAGTGGCCGATACAAGTCACTTTAGAAGGGGAAGAGGTGCATGTAAATTATCAAGAAGATTCGATCAGTGTATTCAAAGTGAGCAAAGGTAAAACTTATTTTGTTGATCGTACCTAGATGTGAGTTTTATTTAGTTTTCGATAGCGCAGGGGAGAAACGCCAGCAATCTTCTTAAAGGTTTTATTGAAATGAGCAATGCTCTTAAAGCCAGTTTGCTCCGCAATTGTTTGGACCTTGTCCTGCGATTCTTTCAATCGTTTTTGTGCTTCTCTAACCCTTACGACTTGAAGAGTGGATTTTGCAGTCTCAAACGGTGAATCCGGATTAAGAGATTCGTGAGCAGTGCTCGATATGACAAAAAAAGCAAAGTTTTATCAATTTATGATATGAAAATACCAAGATTTTTGCAAACAATTACGATAGACTGAAAGCGGTATCATTAAGCACAGAACCAGAAGACTCGGCAAACTAGAGACAATACAGCGGGGGGTCACAACTATGTTGAAAAGAAGATTTGTTGTAATGATATTATTACTCACTATATGTACCAGCTTAGTGGCTTGTGGTAATTCTACTGTCACTTCATCCAATACAAGCCAAACAGAAGGGACGATTGATCAACCGGTTACGCTTACTTTTTGGTCAGGCTCTGCAACTCCCGAAGACCAGTTTAATTCCAGATTCGGGGATCCACTGCAAAAGAAATTTCCCAACCTTACGATTAAATATATCAAAAAAGGAACTGGTACCAATTTGTCAGATTTATTAGCAGCCGGCACACCTCTGGATATTTATTTCGAATCGATTGGTGGATTTGCAGCCGATGTGCAACAAGCAGGATTTCAATACGATATGACCGATTTGATGAAAAAAGATAAAGTCGATACCAGCCGCTTTGAATCAAGTTCAATCGACTATATTCACAAATTGTCGAACGGCGGAATTTGGGGATTGCCGGTCTGGATTGATGACTTGGTGCTCTTTTACAATAAGGATCTGTTTGATAAATTTGGTGTTTCCTATCCCATGAATGGAATGACATGGGATCAGGTCCTCGATATCGCCAAACAAATGACGAGAAATGACAACGGTACCCAATATATTGGCTT
The DNA here is from genome assembly GCA_028287455.1 of Bacilli bacterium. Classification (GTDB taxonomy): domain Bacteria; phylum Bacillota; class Bacilli; order Tumebacillales; family JAQBPP01; genus JAQBPP01. Next base: position 9,579 of record JAQBPP010000139.1, read on the forward strand.
GTCTTACTACATGAATCATATGCTCTATATGAACCAGTTTTCATTGCCATTTATTGACCCACAGACAGGGAAAGCAGACATAAATGTCGATCCGCGCTGGAAGGAGTTCTATCAAACTTTTCTGACGCCCTTTGACGATCCTGCTTATAAAGGCATTGTGAAACAGCTTAAAGATACACCCTACAAGAATAATTTACTGGGGACGAAGAACTTGGCCATGCTCGTGGCGATTTCGAATACCATTTTCCCGCCTGCTGCTGTTGACATGAATTCGACGAATTGGGATATGGCGTCCTTGCCTACATTCAAAGAACTTCCGGGTCTGGGTTCCCAAGCTTATCCCACCTATTTTGGTATTACTTCCAATAGCCCTAATAAGGAAGCTGCCATGGAAGCGATTAAATATTTGACTTCGGATCAATATCAGGAGGATATGGCCAAGCTTGGCATTATGCCGGCTATTAATAACGAGGCTATCAAAAAAGAACTCGGTGCAAACAGTCCCTACCCGGGTAAGAATTTTGGCGCCATTTATTACAACAAATTTGCACCGCAAGCCCCCAGATCAATCTATGATTCAGTTGCACAAACGCCTTACAGCAAAATGTTCCCCCAAATGGCAACGGGAGACATCGATTTGAACTCAGCCATGCTTTCCATTGAAGATCAGGCCAATAAGGCGATTGATGCAGCGAAGCAGCAGAGGTGAGCGAATGGATCGCAGACGATTTTTAGTTCATCGGTTATCAAACATTAGAGAAATAATGAAAGAGAGGTTATTACATTGAACAGAAAAACCGCAGCTTTATCAGTGATGTCGCTGCTCATGTCCACCACTTTACTTGCATGTGGAAATAAAGCGAGTACTAACCCTAGCGTAGATGCAAATTCAATTAATCAACCTGTTACTTTAACTTTCTGGTCAGGGTCCGCAGCAACTCCGGACGATTTCAACAAACAGTTTGGAGATCCTATTCATAAGAAGTTTCCAAACGTTACTGTCAAGTATATTCAAAAGGGTACAGGCACCACTATTAACGATCTGACAGCTTCTGGTACCTCTATTGATATTTATTACGAGTCGATTGGCGGATTTTCCACTGATGTGCAAACAGCCGGTTTCGGGTTGGATATGACCGATTTGGCGAAAAAGCATAACGTGGATCTAACTGCGTTTGAACCCACAATTATGGATGCCATGAAGAAAATGTCGGGCGGTAAAATATGGGGATTTCCCGTCTGGATGGACACGATGGTGTTATATTACAACAAAGATATATTTGACAAGTTTGGAGTATCCTACCCGAAAAACGGGATGACATGGGACCAGCTGCTGGAATTATCGAAACAGCTAACTCGCAACATCGACGGGAAGCAATATATCGGGTTATCGACATCCCCGGCCCACTTTCTGAAAACTAATTCGTATTCGCTTTCGTTTGTGGATCCGAAAACTGGTCAGGCCGCGATTGATAACGACAAATGGAGAAAGTTCATCCAAAATGTTTGGGTCGCACCAGCAGAGGTTTCGGGATACCGGGATGTTATGAAAATATATAAAGATACCATTCCGTACAAGGATGCTTTTATCAAAGACAAAAATCTGGCCATGTTCGCCTATCTCACCAACTACCTTGGCAATTTGCAGGGCGCTGGTCTCAATTGGGATATGGTGTCACTGCCGACATTCAGTGACAATTCAGGTACAGGTTCGCAGGCATACCCTACTTACTTTGGAATCACATCAACAAGCAACAATAAAGATGCAGCAATGGAAGTACTTAAATATCTCACATCGGAAGAATATCAAATGGATTGGTCGAAGCAAGGCGTGATCAGTGTCCTGAATAATGATGCCATCAAAAAATCGCTTGGCCAGGACAGTCCATATAAGGGAAAAAACTTCAGCGCAATGGTAACGAACAAGCTGGCCCCGATCGCTGTACTTACCGATGCAGACAACATTACAGAACAAGTGGTTGAAAAACAGGTACTGAATCAGGTAGCATCTGGCAGTACAGATATTAACTCGGCCCTTCGCAGCGCTCAAGATGAAGCGAATAAACAGATCGCAGCTGCAAAACAGAGCAAATAAAAGGAGAAAGTACAATGCACCAACAAGGATCAGATCTACAGATCAAACCGGTTTGGGCAGCAGACCAAGGAGACGGAAATTATCAAAATCCTATCTTGTTCGCGGACTATTCGGACCCTGATGTAATCCGGGTTGGCGATGACTTTTTTATGGTGGCTTCAAGTTTTAACTGCATGCCGGGAATTCCAGTTCTGCACTCCAAAGATTTAGTGAATTGGCAAATTGTGAATCATGTCTATGAGCGATTCCCTTACCCGGATTATGAAAAACCGGCGCATGGGAGAGCGGCCTGGGCGCCAAGCATCCGGTATCACGACAATAAATATTGGGTGTTTTTCAGTGCCCCGGATGAGGGCATTTTCATAAGCAGTACGGAGGATCCATTTGGTCATTGGTCGCCGCTCGTGCTTGTAAAACAAGTCAAAGGCTGGATCGATCCCTGTCCATTTTGGGATGAAGACGGAAATGCTTATTTAGTGACAGCATTCGCTTTTAGTCGCAGCGGAATCAAACATAAATTGCAATTATTCAAAATGAAACCGGATGGTACCGGTCTATTGGATGATGGCGTTATTATTTTTGACGGAACGGACCATCATCCTACCGTAGAAGGACCCAAAATGTACAAGCGCAACGGCTATTATTATATCTTTGCTCCTGCAGGAGGAGTGCGCATCGGTTGGCAGCTGATCCTGAGGTCGAAGAATATTTATGGGCCATACGAGGGGAAAATTGTGCTGCATCAGGGAAACACTGCGATTAATGGTCCGCATCAGGGAGGTTTTGTTGAACTGGAATCAGGTGAATCCTGGTTTATCCATTTTCAGGACCGGGCAGCTTATGGACGGATTGTTCACCTCCAGCCTGTAACCTGGGAGAATGACTGGCCATTGATGGGAGTAGACCAAAATGGCGATGGGATTGGTGAACCCGTACTATTCTGTAAGAAACCAAATGTTGGCCGTGACTATCCAATTTGTGCACCAGACACAACAGATGATTTTAATTCGCAAAATCTTGGTCTGCAATGGCAGTGGCAGGCCAATCCCAACCGCTCCTGGTACTCCCTTACTGACAGGCCAGGGCACATTCGGCTGTTTTCTGTTAACACTAATGAAGAAGCCCATACACTGTTTGAAATTCCAAATTTGCTGCTGCAAAAGTTGCCTGCACCCGCTTTTATCGCAACTGCGAAAATGACGTTTCAACCGGCGTCAATCGGCGATTTGGCAGGAATAGTCATCATGGGAAGTGAGTATTCTTATCTGGCTTTGTGTTTAACGGATCAGGGACTAAGAATCAGCCAAGTGTTTGGCAAAGAGGTAGACAAAACTAGAAAAGAAATTGTAGTGACAGGTCAATCGATCGAAGCACAGACACTTTATTTACGGGTTAAGGTGGTTGAGCCTGCCTGCTGCTCGTTTTACTTCAGTTTGGACGGGGTGAACTTCTCCCCGCTCGGACAATCTTTTGCAGCCCAGGAAGGCCGGTGGATTGGCGCCAAGGTCGGGATCTTTAGTACAAACTTAACGACAGGAAGCGAAGCCGGATTTACTGATTTCGATTGGTTTTTAGTAACATCGATAGCATCCAAAGGTGAGTGAAAGCGGCATTCGGATGAGTGAATTGACTGTCTTATTCGCGGGTATTGCAATAGAAATCATATCGCACGCCCCCTTGACGCTCGTGGAATTGCCTGGTAAAATTGGCACGCCTTAACTAAACTATTAATGAGGTTACCTACTGCACGATTTAGTTTATTGTTAGCGGTTACAAAGAGGAAAATGAATACGGGGAGGAAAACACCATGAGAAACATCAAATGGTGGAAGTGGTTAACCGTTGTCATGAGCTTCGTCTTGTTGACAGTTGTTGCCGGAAAAAGCCAGGCCTCTCAAAGCCAGTATCAGGATAACGGGACGTTTTTATCCCACAACTATGTAAAATACTCTTCTTACGTAAATTTGGTGCCTGATCTTGCTAATAAGATGCAAAATACATACAAAGTATCCAGTTGGTTTAACAATGCCGGGACTTTAACTTCTGCGGGTAGCATCAACAAGGCATCGACGGAACTGGCGCAAGTGAAAAATTATATGAATGCAGTAAAAACCTATGAAAATGCGAACGGATTTACTTTTAAGGTATACGCTTGGTTAAGTGCCGACTCATCCGTTGTAGATCTCAGTAATGCGACGGTGCGCAGCGCTATTGTGGAAGAATGCAAGAAACTGACCTCAACAACCGAGCCTGGCAGCTATGTATCGGGAGCAAACAGGGCATTTGACGGTGTTATGATGGATATCGAACCCTCGGGGAACAATGATACGTTGTTTAACAATTACAAGCAGTTGATGGACGATATTAAGAATGGCATCGGCAGCAGCAAATTGACCGGCGTGGCTGCGCATAAGCTGGGTACGTCGGCTAGTAGATGGTATTGGAGCCCAAGCTATTACTATGATATGGGACGCCATGTCAATGTAATTGTTGATATGGCCTACGACACCGGCTTGACAGCCGGAACGGCTTATCAAGGTTGGATGCAAGCGCAAGTCAAAAGCACGATGGATGCAGTCTCAGGAAAAACATGGAATAACGATGCCAATCATCCGGTTCCAACGAACGGCATCAAGGTATTCATCGGATTGCCCGCTTATCCTGTAAATTCGAATCACAATCTCTCTGTCGAAAATATGCAGTATGGTGCGCAAGGGCTTGTTGCCGGGATAACGGATCTGCTAAATGACTCAACAGATAATTCGGAAGCTTATTTTCAAGGTGCAGCCGTATATCTTCACTCAAATGGATCAGGCTCCGACGGCTATGCAGGATGGAATACTGATTGGTACGATTATGGCCACTACTGGTTAGGTGCAGTGTACAATCTTGACAAGACACCACCAACAACAACGGACAACGCTCCAACGAGTTGGGTAAATACAGACGTAACCGTAAAGTTAATCGCAAGTGATAGCGGATCAGGGGTTGCTGCAACTTATTACACAGTCGACGGTGGCCTACAACAAAGCGGTACTACGGTTATCTTCACAACTGAGGGAGTCCACACGCTAACCTACTGGAGCGTAGACAATGCAGGCAACGTGGAAACTGCAAACACTGCAACCGTTATGATCGATAAGACACCGCCTGTAACTAGTGCATCTGTAAGTCCGTCTATGCCGAACGGCAGCAACGGATGGTACACGTCGGATGTAATCATAAACGTAGCTGCAACGGATAACTTATCCAGTGTTGCGAGAACTGAATACCGTGTGAACAACGGAACCTGGGTAACCTATACAGGTTCAATTCCTTCCTTTGGCGAAGGGGTTTACCAGGTTGCTTATCGGAGTACTGATCAGGCAGGAAATGTTGAACAGATGAAATCTATTGGATTTAAAATAGATGAAACTGCACCAGAACTAACTGTTCAATTAGATAAAACGGTTATATGGCCGCCAGATAATAAAATGAAGACAATTAAAGCCATGTTGAATGCAAGTGATGATACATCAGGCGTTGCGTCTATCGTTTTAACCTCAATTACCAGCAATGAGCCTGATAGTGGTCAAGGCGACATTCAAGCTAACTTTGGTAGTACGGACACTTCATTTAGTTTGCGCGCTGCACGATTAGGTACTGGGACAGGACGTTTTTACACAATTACGTATATGGTAACTGACAATGCGGGCAACACATCAACGGCAATAAGTACAGTTAGCGTACCACATAACCAATAAGGGGATCGGTGGCTGCGCATAAGCTGGGTACGTCGGCTAGTAGATGGTATTGGAGCCCAAGCTATTACTATTACATGGGACGCCATGTCAATGTAATTGTTGATGATGGCCTACGACACCGGCTTATCAAGGTTGGATGCAGACGCAAGTCAAAAGCACGATGGATGCAGTCTCAGGAAAAACATGGAATAACGATGGCAATCATTCGGTTCCAACGAACGGAATCAAGGTATTCATCGGATTGCGCCGCTTATGCCGCAAATTCGAATCACGATCCCTCTGTCGAAAATATGCAGGATGGAATACTGATTGGT
>JAQBPP010000151.1 GCA_028287455.1 Bacilli bacterium
TCACCGCTAATTTAATTGAATCGGGAGGAATAGTTGTGACTTCCCCTTGAGCAGAAGCATTGGTAAATCCGCCAGCAGCCAAAATGACAATTTGGCGCAACCACACTTGAATCGGCCACATTTCCAAATTGTTTAAGTAAAGGACGGCAGTGAACCAGGAATTCCAGTTGGCAACCGCGTAAAACAAGGTGAAAGTGGCCATCGCTGGCAAAGACAGCGGGATGACGATTTTCCAAAGGATTTGCAGATCGTTGTACCCATCAAGCTTGGCTGACTCCTCAATTTCCTCTGGCAGCTGCTGAAAGAAATTTTTTAGCAAAATCAAATTGAATGCGCTTATGGCAGAAGGCAACCAGAGAGAGAAATAGGTATTCAAAAGCCCAAACTCTTTCACAACAAGGTAAGTTGGAATCATCCCACCCCCGAAAAGCATCGTAAAGACTACCATCAGCATAAAGAATTTGCGGCCCATCAAGCGGGTCTTGGCCAACGGATAGGCCATGACAGCAGTCAATACCAGATTAATGGCGGTGCCCACCAGCGTAATGAAAATAGAAATCAGCAAACTGTGCAAAATAATATTGGAAGAGAAAATGTAACGGTAAGCATCCCATGAAATCTGAGTTGGGATCAGGACAAAAGCGTGGGTCAAAAGTTCTTTTTCAGATACTACAGACCCTGACAGAATATAGAGAAAAGGAAGAAAGCTCATCAGTCCAACGATAAATAAAACCAAGTAGATGATCCAGTCATAAATACGAAGTCCCTGCATCCTTTTCATCAATAGACCCCCTCTTGTCCGAGACACTTGGCAACAAAGTTAGCCGAAATCACTAGCACCAAACTCACAATCGACTTAAATAATCCGATTGCTGTGGCATAGCTTAACTGGCCATTTGCAAGACCTGTGGTGTAGACATAGGTATCAAACACTTCCCCCACATCTCGAGTATTTGAACTCAGCATCAGGAAGATCTGCTCAAAACCAGAATCCAAGAAATTGCCTAATCTTAAAATCAAGAGAATCACGATCGTTGTCAGCAAAGCCGGATAAGTGATATGGCACAATTGCTGCCAACGGCCTGCTCCATCAATTCGTGCTGCTTCGTACAATTGCGGATCAATCCCAGACAATGTAGCAAGAAAAATCACAGTCCCCCACCCGGTTTCCTTCCAAATGACTTGCAGTGTAATTAGTGGGCGAAACCAATGCGGATCGGTGAGAAACGCGATACGGTTTATACCGAAATGAATCAGAAGTTGATTGATTAATCCATCTGATGTCGCGAGCAGCACATAACACATCCCGACGACAACCGGCCAGGAAATAAAGTGCGGCAGGTAAATGAACGTTTGAATCGTTCGTTTGAATGGCTCCCATCTGATTTCATTTAAAATCAGTGACAAGATAATAGGCATTGGAAAGAAGAATACCAGATTGTAAATAGCAAGGATAAAGGTGTTTCGAAACAGCTGCCAAAACGATGGATCATTAAAGAAATTATGAAAATTGAGCAGACCCACCCACTTGCTGCCTAGGATTCCCAGAAAAGGCATGTAATTTTGAAAAGAAATAATGACACCGTACATGGGAAGATATTTGAACAGCAAGAAAAAACCGACTCCTGGCAACAACATCACGTAGAGCCATATATCTCTCCTAATGTTTCGCCATATATAAGTTGAAGTTCTGATTTTTCGCAGCGGCCTCTTGACCGCATTCATCTGCGGTTCGATCCTGATTTCTTGCACCTGTCATCCCCCTTTTCAGCTTTTCCAGGCATAGAGTCTACTGAAATTAAAGCAGCAGATGAGAATTTCGTACATAATCATCTGGCAAGAAGTTGGCTTGCATTTGGAAAATTAATCAACTCTCTCGACAAATAATCATTTGAGAGAATTGAAGAAGTCTCTCAATTAAAGCAAAAGGACAAGGACAGTTGTTTCTGCCTTATCCTAGTGAGTTTACTGACACTTATCTGCAGCCCATGTCAGGAGACATCCCGAAACCTACTGCGGTACTGACCTGGTGTCATTCCGACTGTTTTTCGAAAATAACGGATAAAATTTTGCGAGTTTGTATATCTTAGACTTTCAGCGATTTCTGCAACCTTTTTTTCCGTCTCCATTAACCATTTTTTCGCCATTTTCAAACGATATTCCGCCAGGTACTCGCTAAACGACAATCCGGTCTCCTTGCGAAAAACTTGCCCGATGTAACTTGGATTATAATTCAATTTGTCGGCACAGACTTTTAAAGACAAGTCTGTTTGAAATGCCTCTTCAATTAGATTTTTCACGTCATTGGAAATTGAAAAATGCTCCATTTCAATCCGTTCAGTCAGATTTTTCAGGATTGGATCAACCAGAAACTTTTTCAGCCAGTTCTCCACTTCTAGAGCAGATCCTAGATGGTATAGTTCCTGCATGACTTCACCAAACGTAAAAGGACCATAAACGGAGATGCCCATATCCTGTGCGACTTGAATCAAATCGAGCACAAACCGCAGTGTCAAAAGAAAACATTCATCACGCGACAGATTTCCAGCGAATACTTTCCGAACAAACTCATGGAGAAAATCTTCGACTTTTTCGCTGTTGAGTATCTTAATGGCATCCAACAACTCCACTTGTGCCTCTTCTGGATACCTTAAGCTTGAAATCGATATCTTTTTTAGATCATCGAAAAAAAGCACCGATTGTTCATAAGATTCACCTCGATATTTTAATGCCTCCAATGCTTCAAAATATGCCAGGTGCGTATCTTTTAAATCCATATAAATCCTGCTGACCCCAATATTGATTTTAATGAACAAATACTCTGTTAAAACAGCCTGAATACTTTCAATAATTTTAAACAGACTTTGTTTAAAATCTGTGCTGCTGGCATCCTGGTTTCCAAAAAACGTAATTTGCGATTGTCCGATAACAACCGGCGGCAGTTTAAGATAATCAGCCAATAAATGTTCGATGATATTGTTCATGATAAACATCAATAGATCACGATCTTCCTCCGCATAGCGAGTATCGTCGAGACTTCCAATTTGAATCGCAAAAACAGCGTATTGCTGCCAATCAACAGGCAAATTCAACTGAATGAGCTTATCCTGGATTTCGGATGGTTTCACCATTCCCTGCAGCAATTTCACTACGAAAAAATTCCGTAATTGGCTCACTTGGGCCTGCAGTTGTTCGGACAATCGATTTTGATTGTTCATTAGCAATTGAAATTCGTCTTCAATCGATTGGATTTCATCATTTTTCCTATTGCTTGCTGAAGACATATGAACAACCGATTGATACAACCTGAATATGGGGAAGTACAGTTTTCTGGAGAAAAATACGGACACAATCAAAATCATAAAAATCACAATCAGTGCCATACAAAATGTATACCATGCAATCGACCGTGATGCGAGGGTCAAGTCTTTCAAATTCACAATGGAGACATACGTCCATCCGGTATAAGGCGAATATTGATCCACCACTCCAACACGAGTTCCATCCCAATTCATCGTCATGCTGTTCGGGTTTGGATTCTTATCAAGTCTTTGCAGCAAATCTTGCCCTGACAAACCGAGATTTGCAACTGGAGTTCCTGTTCTTGCGACCGTCTGTCCAGTGTCACCTAGAATCATGAAAGTGCCGATTGACGGATTGCTCAAAAATTGCTGCTCCACATCATGCAAAGGAATTTCGAGCATATACATTCCGATTGGACTAGCTGAATTAAAGGGAATTTTCTTGACCAAAAGCAGCTTCTGGCTGTCACTAGTCCAAAAGGAAGCGGGCAACTCAGCCATTGGCGTATGTAAAATCTTTTGCTCAGTCTTATCTGTTTGGACCGGCGGGAATTCAAAACCCATGTTATCAAACGTCCATCCTTCTGATAAACTGAACAATTTAGAAGAATTGGACAGCCCTGGCGTGCGTATTTGATTCAAAAGTGTTCTTAGAGACGAAAAGGTGCTGTAGGTATCAAAATCCGGCTGCGGACTTGTGCCCAGCAATTGAGCAATGGATTGGTCCGCTACAGGTGAATTCAAAAACTGGATCACTGAATTATCTGCTGCTTGCAATTGCTGTTCAATGTTCGATGTAACTTGGTTCATAAGCATTGAATTAGCCAAATGAACTTTTTCCTGTACGATTTTTACAGATTTGAAATAGGACAGTAGCCCAATGATCAAAACAGGCAAAATGCCAATAAGCATGCTGAATACGATTAAACGAGAAAAATATTTGGACTTTTTAAAAGTATTCATCAGATCACAACCCGCCATTTTATTGATAGCGCTTACAGCCTGATTATTCTTTTTTCCCTCTCAAATATCCTTCCTCCAGGTTTTTCCACAAGCACAAAGCAAGTGATTTCACTCATGATTCAGGCAAGAACTGGGATGACGAAAGGGGGAAACGTCCGATGGGTTGGCACCTAATTCTATGTCACTTTTGCTCTCTCGACGTACAATGATACGACGAGGGGGAGATTTGATGCCAGCTATTATAGGAGTAAATGTGATTAATCAAATTGCATCAGTAGGTAACGCCATATTCGGTGATATACCCTTCATTATACCTAAAACTGCAACGAAAACTTTTTCCGGTGCGGGTTCCGGAAATAACTCGGTCGTTGCATTTACTAGTCAGATTTTCAGCATTAATAATAGCTTGGATACTGATGTCAATGATGAGAATGTTATAGCGCCTGGTCTTGGAGGGTTGGGCACACTGTTTCCGATCGGCGGACTCCCCTTTAAAAGAGGGAGAGTCTCACCCGTTGCTTTGCGAGGCAAGCGCAACGTAAACGGACGTCTAGTATCAAACAAACGAAATAAACATCGTGTCAGAGGTTAACGTAAAGCCATGGGATACCCCAAACGCCCGTCAATCGCTGCAGGAAACATTTGGACTTTGAGTTGATCGAATAAATTGTAACTAATTCTCCTCTTGAACCGTCTAACTGATAGCTAAAGGTCTCGCTTACAAGAAGACCGCGCATTAGGGGAGAGACGATAATGAAACCATATAAACACTTGACTGCTGCATCATCAATTGTGCTGGCATCAGGGATTATGCTTACTGGATGTGGATCTGGAGCAACGCAACCCGTTGGTTCAAATGCTTCAAGTACTTCTTCAAATTCAGTCAACAGTGCTAATGGTGGTGCGACAAACACAGGCCCCACAGGCTCAACTAATAACTCAGG
>JAQBPP010000336.1 GCA_028287455.1 Bacilli bacterium
ATTGCTCCCAGGTAAACAGCAGCCAACCGACGGATTGAGGAATTGGTATCGTGTTGTGCTTTCACCACGACGTCAATCGAATCCTGTGTTGGATTCAGTTGATCGAGTGCGGCGTATCTTCTTTGCCAGTCCGGATGATCGAGCAGCTGATTCACTTCATCGTCCGAAAGCGGTTCAGCAGATACCGCTTCACCTAGATCCTCTTTGGCCGCTCGTTCAATCAACTGCTTTAGCCGGTTCTCATCATATGCGGCAATTACCAGCTGCAGGACCTCTTCCCCTATATCAGCAGCTTCACCGTAACGAATACCTTGGTCCACCCATTTTCGTTCCTTCAGGAAATTCTGCGAGGCTGCCACTGCTTCTTTCGCGGCGATGCCAAACTGTTCAGGCAAAGCTACTCGTATGTCTTCTGTGCCTGACAGCAGTTTAATCTGCATGGGAATTCCTTTGAACATTTGGATCAAGACTTGATACTCCCCTGTGACGGGTGCTGCTTGCTGAGCTTTTTCGCTAGGATTTAAGGATTCACTCTCAAAGAGAGTGCGAACCTGTGTTAAAATCGATTGCCAATCTGTCTTTGGGTTTCGCTCCAAAGATAGAAAATCTGCAACTTGGTAAACCCCTTTGACGCCTTCAATGTCGAATAACCTGCGGATATAATCCGGGCAGCTTTGCAGACTGCCTTTTTTATAATTCAGTTTAATCCCTTCAGGCAAACTTTCATCCAAATTCAGTTTCATGCTGTTTGGATTTGGAGTAGGTTCAATTGATTTAATCTTCACGGGCGGTTTCCCTCCGACTCTTTTAGGAAAAACGGTAGTGAACAGTCTAGATGTCCAGGTTGCGGACATATTTGGCATTTTCTTCGATGAATTGACGACGCGGTTCAACCTTTTCCCCCATTAAACGGTCAAAGTACACTTCCGCCTGCTGTCCGTTTTCGATCGTCACTTTAAGAAGTGTGCGCGAATTCGGGTCCATTGTAGTATCCCACAATTGATCCGCGTTCATTTCGCCAAGACCCTTGTACCGCTGAACATTCACGCCGGTCTTGCCCATCTGTTCGAGCGCTTCGTTCAACTGTTTGTCATTATAGCAATAGCGAGTGGTTTTTCCCTTGCTCACCTTATAAAGGGGAGGTTGCGCCATGTAGATGTAGCCTTCATTGATCAGTTCTCTCATATATCGGTAAAAGAAAGTCAACAGCAGAATCCGAATATGCGAACCATCCACATCTGCATCTGTCATGATGACAATTTTATGATAACGCGCCTTGGAAATTTCAAAATCTTCACCAATTCCTGTTCCAAGCGCAGTGATGATATTTCGGATCTCATTGTTGGATAAGATTTTATCCAACCGAGCTTTTTCGACATTTAATATTTTGCCGCGCAATGGCAGAATGGCCTGAGTATGCCGATCACGCCCTTGTTTCGCCGAACCTCCCGCAGAGTCTCCCTCAACGATAAACACTTCACTTTCACTTGGGTCCTTGCTGGAGCAGTCTGCTAATTTCCCGGGTAATGAAGAAAATTCCAACGCAGACTTTCTTCTCGTCAATTCACGTGCTTTGCGCGCCGCTTCCCGGGCTCTGGCTGCAGTCAGACATTTATCCATAATCTTGCGGCTGGTGGCGGGGTTTTCCTCCAAAAAGCTTGCAAAGCGGTCATTAAACATTGTTTCTACAATCCCGCGCACTTCAGAATTGCCTAATTTTGTTTTGGTTTGGCCCTCAAATTGCGGATCCGGGATTTTAACTGAAATAACAGCTGTTAAACCCTCTCTGACATCATCACCAGTTAAGTTCGTATCAGCTTCTTTAAGCATTCCATTTCGACGAGCATAATCATTAATCACACGAGTAAGTGCACTTTTAAAACCAGCTTCATGTGTGCCGCCTTCATGGGTGTTGATGTTATTGGCAAATGAATAAATATGGTCACGAGTATACCCATCAAAGTATTGTACGGCGACTTCCGCAATGATGCCGTCCTTTTCACCAGTGACAAAAATTGGCGGCTCATGCAGCGGGTCCTTTTGCTGATTTAAATAGTCCACCATGGAAGCAATTCCGCCGTCATAACGGAAAGCATCTGCACGATCAGTCCGCAAATCTTCCAATGTGATTTCAAGTCCGCCATTTAAAAAAGCCAGTTCACGCAAACGTCCTTCTAATGTTTCGTATATAAAATCAGTGGTTTCTGTGAAAATTTGTTCGTCTGGTTTAAACGAAACACTGGTTCCCGTTTCATCAGTTTCACCGATCACGCGCAAATCGTAGTCTGGCACACCGCGTGTAAAACGCAGCTGATGGATCTTGCCGTCTCGTTTAACGATGACTTCCAGCCATTCCGACAGTGCATTCACCACGGATGCTCCAACCCCATGCAGACCGCCGGAAACTTTATACCCTTCTCCGCCAAATTTTCCACCTGCATGAAGCACCGTTAAAGCTACCTCTACTGCAGGACGGCCTACTTTAGCATGAATTCCGACTGGGAAGCCGCGTCCATTATCAATTACTGTTACACTGCCGTCTGTATTGACATAGACTTTTATCAGTGTACATGCACCAGCCAAAGCCTCATCAATGCTGTTATCCACAATTTCCCAGACCAAATGGTGCAATCCTCTTGCACTGGTCGAGCCGATATACATACCTGGCCGCTTACGAACAGCCTCGAGTCCTTCTAGTACTTGTATTTGCGATTCATCATAAACTGAATTTCCTTGCTGGGCCAAATGTTGTCCCTCCGTCTATAATAAGATAATGGCGGAAATACAGTAATATTTCCAGTGTACCATACTCTTTTTGACTAGTCTAAATCTGTGAAAAACGCCGCCCGCTTTTTCAATGTGACAGATGAGATCGGAGAGTAGTAAATTTTGCCTTCGGTCACCACAAAAGATTTGGTTTCTGCTGGGTCAATGGTGATCGTTTGTTTATTGCGTCCTGCCTTGGACAAAAATTCAGCGGTAATTTTCGAAGCCTCTTCCGTTCGCAAATCAAAAATAGCAATCACTTGTTCGCTCTGTACCATGACATCACCGCCTAAATGAATAAACAATTCTGATCATCTCCGCTCTGTTATGATTCCTGACTCTACTGTGAATAGCTGAGTAGCGGTGTCAATAAAGGTTTCCAATCCATAAGTGCTGGTCGTAGTAATAAAAGTTTGCACCCGCTCCCCCATGCTCCGCAGCAGCTGAATTTGCCGGCTGGAATCGAGCTCCGACAGCACATCATCAAGCAAAAGCACAGGATATTCGCCAACTTCCGTTTTAATCAGTTCAATCTCTGCCAATTTCATGGCCAAAGCGGAAGTCCGCTGTTGTCCTTGAGAAGCAAATCGGGTTACATCGTAGCCATTTATAAAAACCGAGACATCATCCCGATGCGGCCCAGCAGTAGTGATCCCTCTGGCCAAATCCTGCCGTTTGCATCGTTCAAGTTCCCGCTGAAAAGACGCCATCAAATCCTTGGATCCCGCTTGTTCATCCATTTCGGGATGAATAGAACAAGTATAGCCAAGTTGCAGCGACTCGAGACCGTTTGAAATGCGCAGATGAATGTCACTGGCGTATTCCTGCAATTTGAGCAGAAATTGTTTGCGCTTCTGAATGATGCGCACGCCATGCTCGATCAGCTGCTCATCCCAGACAGAAAGCAAATCCCAGTTAACTTGGGATTTTTCGGACATTTCTCGCAGAATGGAATTTCTCTGCAATACAATTTTACTATATTGATTAAGATCATGCAGGTAGGTTGGGGAAATTTGACTGATTTCCATATCCAGAAATCGCCGTCGCTGTGCTGGACCGCCCTTGATCAAACTCAAATCTTCAGGAGCAAACAGAACGACGTTGAAGTTACCCACAAAGTCGGTCATTTTCTTCCGGTCAATGCCATTCACCTTCGCCCGCTTGCCTTTGGACAAGATCTTCAGCTCAAGTTCAAGTTCCCGCGATTGATGATTCACTTTGGCCTGGAGAATAGCTGCATCCGATTGCCATTTAATCAGTTCCTGATCTTTGGATGTACGATAGGACTTGGAGGTAGCAAAGAGTGAGATCGCTTCCAGTAGATTGGTCTTTCCTTGTGCATTGGGCCCGACAATCATGTTCACATTCGTGGAAAATTCCAGCTGCAAGTGATCATAATTGCGAAAATTCACAAGCGAAATCTTCTGTAGATTCACGATAATGATTCCTTTGATTCCAGCCTAATACCCTCAAAACCTTCAATCAGGATCAAATCTCCCACGTGTAGTTTCCGACCCCTTCTTTGTTCAGGCACGCCATTGACTCGAATTGGTGTAGTCGCTAAAAAATGCTTCACTTCTCCGCCTGAAGAGAGAACATCCGCATATTTCAACAGTTGACCTAATGTAATGTACTCCTGTTCCAGATTGATGTTCTTGTACTGTGGCATTTACTGCCTCCATTTTCTGCTGTTTGTATTGAAAAAGTTAATAAATCCTTACCGGCAGTAGTAAATGCAGATAGTTTCGGTTATCAACCATTTTAATCAAAAAGGCAGTCATTGAACCATTAAACTCCAGCGTGATCTCATTGGAATCCATTACACGCAGTGCTTGCAGTAAAAAGCTGGCATTAAACGCAATCAGCAGGTCTTCGCCATCCTTACTGGTAGCAAATAATGTCTCGGAGATTTTTCCAACGTCTGGTGAATTGGATGTAATCTCAATGGATTCCTGTTTCAAATTAAACCGAATGACATGATTGTCATTGTCTTTTGCGATCAGCGCTGCTCGTTCAGCCGCATTTAACAGGTCTTTGGTGTTCAATTGGACTGTTGTTTTAAAGACGGTTGGGATAATGCGGGAGGTATCCGGATATTGCCCATCAATCAACCGGGAATAAAACTGAGTTTGTTTCATTTGTATCAGGATTTGATTTTCTGCTACCAATACGTCGACGAGGGAGTCATCCTCCTCCAGAAGTCTGGATAACTCCACCAAGCTTTTACCGGGTACTACGACGCCGCTAAACTGTAAATCAGCTGCCGCCTCAACTTGAGCTTCTCTTGATGCAAGTCGATGGGAATCAGTGGCGAGCAATTTCAGGATGCCATTCTCAAGTGAAAACCTTACCCCCGTAAAAATGGGTCTGATTTCTTCAGTAGATACTGCGAAGACTGTTTGTCGAATCAGATCTTTGAACAAATCGGACGGTAAGCTGAAAATTTGATTGCTTTGCACAGCGGGGAGTCTCGGAAATTCCTCGACATCTTGTCCATGCAGATTGATTTCTGACGTACCTGAGCGAATGATTGCCAAAAAGCCTTGCTGAACTTCAAAATCTACAGTTGAGGTGGGTAGTTTGCGAATGATGTCAGTTAAATATCTGGCAGACAGCACAATTCCACCTGGGGCAGAAACTTTCAGAATTTCTTCGCCATCAATTTCCAAAGGAACAATCGTTTCAATGCTGATTTCAAGATCAGTTGCGGTAAGCTTAATCCCTTGTTCGTCAGCGATGATACGAATACCTGCGAGGATCGGCATTGTGGTTTTGGAAGAAGCAACTTTTTGAACTTGCAGAATGGCAGTTAACAAAGGTTGTTTTTTTATTGTGAATTTCAAAAGTTTTGCCTCCCAAATGTTATGCATTCTTATTGGTTTATAGTAATAAAATAATACTACTAGTAGTAGGGCCTGTGAATTTGTGGATATGCCTGCTTAATCCCCATCAGTTCACCATTTTGGCTGTTGATAAATTGTGGATGAGTAGGCGTGGTTTATCCACAGTAAATTAATAGGATTGTATTTTTTCTTTGATACCCTCAATGAGCGATTTGATAGAAGAATCTGTATCTATATCTTTCCTCACCTTGTCGTGTGCGTGCAATACGGTCGTATGATCTCGCCCACCGAATTCATCGCCTATTTTTGGTAAAGAGTAATCGGTAAGTTCTCGCGCCAGATACATGGCAATTTGTCTGGGATAGGCAATGTTGCGTGTGCGTTTCTTTACTTTAAAGTCATCCATCTTGATGTCAAAATGGGCGCCAACTATACGTTGGATATCTTGAATTGTAATCATCCGGTTTCGCTGAGGGATCAAGATGTCATGCAGCGCTTCGGCTGCGAGTTCCGCAGAAAAATCCATATTGACTAATGAGGAATAGGCCTGCACCCGAATCAATGCGCCTTCCAGTTCCCGAATATTGGTATCGATCTTTCCTGCGATGTATTCAGTAACTTCTTCCGGGATATCCAATCCTTCTGCCCGTGCCTTTTTACGCAGAATGGCAATTCTTGTTTCAAAATCGGGCGGTTGAATATCAGTAATTAATCCCCACTCAAAACGAGAGCGCAGCCGTTCTTCTAAATGAGCAATTTCTCTCGGCTGACGATCGCTGGAAATTACGATTTGCTTATTTTCTTCGTGCAAAGCATTAAATGTATGAAAAAATTCTTCCTGAGTCCCTTCTTTATCAGCCAGAAACTGAATATCATCTATTAACAGCACGTCCACATTGCGATATTTGTTGCGGAAGTCTGCCGGGCGGTTATTCATGATGCAATTGATAAATTCATTTGTGAATTTTTCAGAGGAAATATAAAGTACTTTGGCGTACGGATTTCGTTCCAGTACATATTGTCCAATTGCGTGCATTAGATGGGTTTTGCCAAGTCCAACCCCACCGTATAAGAACAAAGGGTTGTAGTTGTCAGCAGGTTTTTCCGCGACTGCAAGGGACGCAGCATGGGCAAATCGATTGTTGGGACCCACCACGAACGTTTCAAAACGATATTTCGGATTGAGCGGCGTCGGAATGAACCCTTCCGTAGGTCCTGTCATCCTGTTTTCCGTTAAGTTATGTGCTTGATTGTTAAGTATGGTTTGTTCGCTGTCGGTTGAACTGACGTTAGCTTGTCCCTTCAGCGATTCAGGCAGGACGAACTCTACATTCACATTCGCTTTAGCAATGGATGAGATCGTCTCTTTAATAATTTTCGCATACCTGGCGTTTAAGTGATTCAGAGTCATCTCATTATTGACCTGAATGGTGAGCACGCCTGCTTGATAAGATACAGGTGATGTCGCCCGAAACCAGGCGGAGAAACTGGGAGAGGACAATTTTTTTTCTAAATGTACCAGGGATTTCTGCCAAAGAGTGATAGCGGCTCCGTCCATTAAGCGGTTGACCTCCTAAATCCTAAATCGAATCCACAGCCTGCTGTGTATAAATTACGGGGAAAATGTCAAATCCAATCGACTTTTGTAGAAAAAGCGCCTCGATTTATGCTGAAATGTGGAGAACTTTGTGCACAGAGAGGATAACTATCCACAATCTTATTCACAATTGTGGATAAAAGGTATAATCTATCATTAATATCCACAGAGAGTCCCATATATCATATCAAAAATTTAGGTCAATCTGCAACATTTTGATCGATTTACCCACAGATTTATCTGGATTCACAGGTTAAAAAATACTTTGGCTGTGAATAGTGGATAAGAACGCTTATTTTGTGGATTGGTTGTTGAAAACTGTCGAATTAAGTATAACCTGTGAACAACTCATGTGGATGATTTTAGGTGGTGCCGATTCCTTGACAGTTCATGATTAAAATTGTTATTATATTTGAGAATGTCACTGTGTCGGTGATCGCTGTGTCTAAGGAGGTGTGCCATTTTGAGACCTACTTTTAATCCGAATAATCGGAAACGTAAAAAAGTACATGGTTTTCGAAAGCGTATGAGCACGAAAAACGGTCGTAGGGTACTTGCCCGCCGCCGTTTGAAAGGACGTAAGATTCTGTCCGCATAAGGCCACTTTGTGTGGCCTTTTTTTCTAAACTGAGAAGAAAGTTTATACTTTCTTTACCTTCAGTACGCGGAAAAATATTCGTTCCTTTCGACGCGACTTTTGCTTGCAACCGGAGCAAGAAAGGAACGAATATTTTTTCTAAGTAAGGAAGTGGACGAGCAAATGCTGAGCAGAGAACACCGACTGGCAGATTCTGCGGACTTTCAATTGGTATTCGGCCATGGGAAGTCATTTGCGAATCGGAATTTGGTGCTTTATCATAGGCGACGCAATGACGAAGGGCCTTTTCGTCTTGGGCTGTCCGTATCCAAGAAAATTGGCAATGCTGTCATGCGCAATCAGATCCGTCGGCTGCTCAGCGAGGCCTTCCGGACTGTTTTACTTGAAGCCTCACCACAATTGGACGGAGTCGATCTCGTTATTATTGCCCGAATTCCTGCGGCGCAGTTGGAATACAGGGATTTTATACATAATGTGAAACATCTGCTGGAACGCAGCGGATATATTAAAAAACAATGATCATGTCGAAACTTTTTATTTCTGTTATCAAATTTTACAGAACATTTGTATCACCATTGAAGCCGCCGACATGCAGGTTTTACCCCACTTGCTCCGAGTATGCTATTGAAGCGATCAGCGTGCACGGAGCATTGCATGGGAGCCTGCTTGCCATCAAAAGAATCGCCAAGTGCGGTCCGTGGCACCCTGGTGGGAGCGACCCAGTGCCTTGTAAACATTCGATGAACTCGCCGCATGAGGAGGATTCACCTTGAAAAATCGTAAATGGATTTTTATTCTAGTTGGCTTAGCTTCAATTGTCTTTTTGTCTGGATGCGGTACGAATGTAACTAATCCTGCTCCTTTAAACAGATCCACCATCTGGGGTGCTGCAATCGGTTTCGTTTCGGATTCTATCGATTTCTTTGCACGGCTGGTGCACGATTATGGGGTTGCCATTTTAATTGTAACTATCATAGTTCGCTTACTGACTGTTCCCCTGATGATAAGACAACTGCGCTATTCAAAAGTTATGCAGCAGCTGCAGCCGGAGATTGCAAAATTGAAGGAGAAACACAAAGGGGATCCGCAAAAGGTGAACCAGGAGACGATGAAGTTATTTCAACAATATGGCGCAAATCCTTTGGCCGGCTGTCTTCCAATGCTGATTCAGATGCCAATCTTGATTATCTTATACCAATCAATTGTACATAATCCGAATATTTATAACGCTAAATTTCTGGGGATTTTGCCGCTGGCTTCGCATGAGCATTATGTACTGCCCGTGTTAACCGGTTTATCCACCTATTTGCAGCAGAAAATGATGATGGGCAATGTGCAAGATCCGAATCAGAAAATGATGCTGTATCTGATGCCGGCGATGATGTTTATTTTCAGCTTTAATTTTCCTGCAGCACTGTCGTTGTATATGATTTTTTCCGGTTTGTTTACGATGGCTCAAACTTATTTCACCAAGCCGCTTAGGGTGAATGCTGGAGGCGCCGAACGAAAATGAAAAAAGTCACCACTACTGGCAAAACAGTTGAGGATGCATTACTTCTTGCTCTACACAAGCTGCAAGTATCACGCGAGCAAGTCAAGTATGCGGTACTTAACGAGCCTAGCCGGGGATTTCTCGGCTTCTTTGGGGCGCGGGATGCAGAGGTAGAGGTAGAGGTGATCCAGAATCCGGTTCAACTGACAGAGAATTTCATTCGTGATGTATTGAATGCCATGCAAATTTCGAATGTGCAAATTGATATGGACAGTGCGGATGATCATACGTACAAATTTTTGCTGCATGGGGATGAACTAGGCGTACTCATTGGGAAACGTGGGCATACTTTAGACTCACTGCAATATTTGGTGAATTTGGTGGCAAACAAACAAAGCGACAAGTTTATCCGGGTCACTTTGGATGCAGAAAATTATCGGGATCGCCGGAAAGAGAGTTTGGAGCGTCTTGCGTCCAGATTAGCGCAGCGTGCTGTTCAGACCCGCAAAGAAGTGGTTTTAGAACCGATGTCCTCTCAGGAACGGAAGATTATTCACAGTTTTTTGCAAACTCATCCGTTGGTTACCACCATTTCCATGGGAGATGAACCCCAGCGCAAAGTAGTGATTCGGCCCCGGAAAAGATAGACTTAGAAGGTGAGCAAATGGAATTTGATACGATCGCTGCCATCTCTACTGCACTTGGTGAAGGCAGTGTAGCTATGATTCGTGTGAGTGGAGAACAAGCTATTGCGTGTGTGGATCTGATTTGGCGGGGTTCCATTCCAATTGCGGAAATGGGAACGCATACTTTGCAGGTGGGCAAGATTTATGAGCGTGAAACAGGTGAGATCCTGGATGAAGTGGTGCTGCTGCTGATGAAGGGCCCGAGGTCTTATACGCGAGAAGATGTGGTGGAGATTCATTGCCATGGGGGAGTAGTTGCTGTCAATCGTGTATTGGCAGCTTTATTGCGCTCTGGAGTTCGTTTAGCTGACCCGGGCGAATTTACGAAAAGGGCGTTTTTAAATGGCCGCATCGATTTGGCTCAAGCGGAGGGCATTATCGATGTCATCCGCGCCAAAACGGATCAGGCGCAGCGCATGGCGATGGGACAAGTTTCAGGTCAGGTTTCCAAACTGATTCGCAGTTTGCGGCATAAATTGATTGAACTTCTTGCACATATTGAAGTGACAATAGATTATCCTGAACATGATGTCGAAGATGTAACGGTGCGACTTTTGGTTACTGAAGGCAGTCAAGTTGTGAAGGACATGCAGAAGATTATCGAACGCTCGAAACAGGGACGGGTGATTCGAGAGGGACTTCGAACGGCAATTGTTGGCAGGCCGAATGTGGGAAAATCGTCTCTGCTCAATGCGCTTTCTCAATCGAATCGTGCGATTGTAACCGATATTCCTGGTACAACCCGGGATATTGTAGAGGAATTGATATCGATCCGCGGTATTCCACTAGTGATTTTAGATACGGCGGGTATTCGCGAAACAGAGGATGTTGTCGAAAAAATTGGCGTTCATCGCAGCCGGGAAGCGCTGAGTGAAGCGGACCTGGTGTTAGTAGTCCTCGATGCCACCGTAGAGTTGACCGATACTGACCGAGTCGTGATTGAAGAATCCAGTCATCGACCGCGCATCGTCGTGCTTAACAAAGTGGATCTTCCGGCAAAACTAAATAGAGTCGATGTGGCGGAACTTGTGTCACCTAGCCCAGTCGTTTCTTTGTCCGCCAGGGAAGAAACTGGACTTGAAGAATTGGAACAAACTGTCTACGATTTGTTTATTGGTGGTAAACTAGAGGATAAAGATGCTTCCTATGTATCGAATGTTCGCCATATTCATTTGCTTGAACAAGCACTTGCTTCAGTCACAGAAGGCATTCAGTCTGCATCAGAAGGTGTTACTCTGGATTTAGTCAGTGTGGATTTTCGTAATGCATGGGAGTTATTGGGCGAAATTATCGGCGAAACGATGGGGGAAGATTTGTTGGACCAAATTTTTTCCCAGTTTTGTTTGGGCAAATAGGAGGAATGGTTGTGCGCTATGCAGCTGGAGAATATCAGGTGATTGTGATTGGCGCAGGTCATGCAGGATGTGAAGCAGCGCTTGCTGCGGCACGCATGGGATGCAAAACACTTTTACTTACGATTAACCTTGATACGATTGCTTACATGCCTTGTAATCCGGCCATCGGTGGACCTGCCAAAGGGAATGTAGTCAGAGAGATTGATGCGCTCGGCGGCGAAATGGCGGAGAACATTGATAAAACTTATATTCAGATTCGATTGTTAAATACTGGCAAAGGTCCTGCTGTGCATGCATTGCGGGCTCAAGCGGATAAGGCGCAGTATGGTCTCGAAATGAAGTACACGATTGAGAATACACCAAACTTGACTTTGAGACAGGCAATGGTGGATGAGTTATTAACCGAGAATGGGCGCATTACCGGGGTGTTAACGAAAACAGGCGCTGAGTACTATGCTGCGGCCGTGGTATTAACTACAGGCACTTATTTAAGAGGCCGCATTATCATTGGAGATGTTTCCTATCAAAGTGGACCCAATGGTCAAATGCCTTCATTGAAATTAACCGATTCCTTAGTTGATTTAGGTTTTGAGCTGGCTCGTTTTAAAACTGGCACACCTCCACGTGTAAATCGGCACACGATTCGTTTTGATGATTTGGCGATTCAACCTGGCGACGATCAACTACTGCACTTTTCACATACTGATGAAGTGGCTCACCGCGAGCAGGTTCCTTGTTGGCTCACTTATACGACAGAAGCAACACATTCCTTGATCCAGGAAAATTTGCATCGTTCCCCCATGTTCTCAGGTGAGATTAAAGGTACTGGCCCGCGTTATTGTCCGTCAATCGAGGACAAAGTAGTTCGTTTCGCAGATCGTCCTTCTCACCAGATTTTCTTGGAGCCCGAAGGCAGAAGAACTGCAGAGTGGTACGTGCAGGGTCTAAGCACTTCTTTGCCAGAAGAAGTTCAGCTGCAAATTCTTAAAACGATTCCTGGTCTGGAAAAAGCGGAAATGCTTCGGCCAGGGTATGCGATTGAATACGATGCGATTCTGCCAACGCAGCTGCAGTTAACGCTGGAAACCAAAACGGTTAAAGGGTTGTTCACTGCAGGTCAGATTAATGGGACAAGTGGGTATGAAGAAGCAGCTGGTCAAGGGATTATGGCTGGGATCAACGCCGCGTTGTCTGTTCTTGATCGTGAACCGTTAGTGCTTGATCGTTCGGATGCCTATATTGCGGTTATGATCGATGATCTTGTGACTAAAGGGACTAGAGAACCTTATCGACTGTTAACTTCGCGCGCTGAATATCGGTTGATTTTGCGCAACGACAATGCAGATTTAAGGTTAATGGAGATTGGGCATCGGATTGGACTGCTGTCTGAACAAAAGTACTCCCGCTATTTGAAAAAGAGGGAGGGGCTGTCGCATGAATTGGCAAGATTGCGCGCAACTCGTGTTAAGTCGGAAGAAGTCAATCCAGCTTTGGAACAAATTGGAGCGCGTCCAGTAGACAAAGATGTTGCCCCGACGCTTGAGCAGCTCTTAAAACGTCCTGAAATTACTTATCAGTTCGTTTCACAACTTTCTCCAGCGCCAGCATCAGTTCATCCTGAAGTGGAAGAACAGGTGGAAGTGTCCATTAAGTATGCTGGGTACATTGAAAAACAGAATCAACAAATCGAGCGCCAGAAAAAGTTGGAGCAAAAATTGCTTCCTGATCAGATTGATTATATGAAAATTACTGGGTTGGCGATGGAAGCGCGTGAAAAATTAACAAAAATCCGTCCGCGTTCAATTGGTCAAGCCTCCAGAATTTCCGGGGTTACTCCTGCGGATATTTCAATTTTAATCATTTATTTGGAGTCGCTTGCTCGCAGGACCCGAAATGTCAGTAATGAATAGTGAGATTGAACAATTTTTAGAGGACGCCAGTTCTTTTGGAATTCAACTGACTATCTCTCAATTAGAGTTTTATGAGGCTTATTATCAACTGTTAATCGATTGGAATAACAGAATGAACTTAACAGCTATTACAGATGCGCCTTCGGTGTTCACCAAGCACTTTTTAGATTCTCTGTTGCTCGATCGGGTTGAACAATTTAATCCTGCAGTACGATTGCTCGATGTGGGTGCAGGTGCGGGGTTTCCAAGTGTTCCTGTGAAAATTTTACACTCGTCTTTATCAATAACCATTCTTGATTCTTTACAAAAGCGTATCGTGTTTTTGGAAGAATTGTTTCGTCTGCTTAAGTTTGCAGATTGCGATGCGATGCATGGACGTGCAGAAGATTACGGACAAAATCTGGACTATCGTGAAAAGTTTCATCAGGTAACTGCTCGAGCGGTGGCCAAGTTGTCAGTGCTAGCTGAGTTCTGTTTGCCTTTCGTTAAAAACGGAGGTTTTTTCTTTGCATTAAAAGGAATTGATGTCGGGGAAGAAGTTAAAGATGCTTCGGCTGCTGTTCAAAAGCTTGGCGGTTCTATTGAGGACGTTCTCTCTTTTCAGCTGCCTCGTGGTGCAGGCGAACGTTCGATTATCGTCGTCAGGAAGATTGGAAATACTCCCTGGATGTATCCACGTAAAGCGGGTCTTCCAGCAAAGTCTCCCTTATCGTGATTTTCTCGCAGGAGAATTGACTGATGAAGTCGAATAAAGTATTCAAACATAGATAATTGTCAGTTGAGTAGGTGGGGGAATCGGGATGAGAGATCAATTGTCTCGGATGTTTGGAATGGGTGAGCGCGATTCGGGGAACGAGGAAGTGCGTCAATTACCTACAGGATCGATTACCTCTAGTCCTTACCAGCCGCGAAGTCAGTTTGATGATGAACGTATCGAAGAACTTAGTCAGACTATTCGAACGCATGGTATCATACAACCGATTGTGGTTAGACGAGCCGGGCAGGGATATGAATTAATCGCTGGCGAAAGACGATTACGAGCCGCGATTAAAATTGGGCTGTCTACAGTTCCAGCGATTGTACGTGATTTAACAGATGCTCAAGCTGCCTCGGTCGCGTTGATCGAAAACTTACAAAGAGAAGGTTTAACTCCCGTTGAAGAGGCAATCGCCTATAATCAATTATTGACTTTGCATGGTTTGACTCAAGAGAGTTTGGCTCAGCGTCTTGGCAAAGGCCAGTCAACCATTGCAAATAAATTACGGTTGCTTCATTTGCCGGGACAAGTTCAGGATATGCTTTTAACACGTTCAATTTCTGAAAGACATGCACGAGCGTTACTCGTGCTGCCATCTGTGGATTTACAACTTAAAATTGCAAGTGAGATTGTTGCACGCGATCTTAACGTGAAGCAAACTGAAGATCGTGTCAAACTTCTCTTGGTCGATACAGAGCCGAAATCAAATCCTGCTGTGAAAGCGAAGAGAATCTCGTTGTCTCGTGATGTTCGACTTGCAGTAAATACGATTCGGCAATCTTTGGAAATGATTCATAAAACGGGCCTGGCTGTGAAAACTGAGGAGCAGGATACAGAGGATTATTACGAATTCGTGATCCGTGTTCCAAAATCCTAGACAAGTAGATGTTGATAAAAGGGGCTAGTATTAAGATAGTTTGCAACCTATCTTTTACTACCTTTTTTTTGATTTATTTAGTAGAATAATAATTACGTATTGTTAATGTTTATGGCTCTTTACATACAGAAATGGGGCGATCGAATGGCACGGGTTATTGCCGTGGCGAACCAAAAGGGAGGAGTAGGAAAAACAACTACTTCTGTAAATCTGGGTGCCTGTCTCGCTACCTTAGGTAAAAAAGTTTTGTTGATTGATATCGACCCGCAAGGCAATACAACCAGCGGAATTGGCATCAGCAAAGCTGATGTTCAACATTGTATCTATGATGTGGTCATTAATGAACGACAGGCGTCGGAAGTGATTATTGATACGGAAGTGGAAGGGTTGCGTATTATTCCAGCTACTATTCAGTTGGCCGGTGCAGAAATTGAGCTTGTTCCAACAGTGTCACGTGAAGTTCGTTTAAAAAGGGCAATTCAATCAATAAAACCAATGTTTGATTATATTATCATCGACTGCCCGCCATCATTAGGATTACTGACTGTTAATGCACTCACCGCTTCGGATTCTGTTTTAATTCCTATTCAATGTGAGTATTATGCGCTTGAAGGTTTAAGCCAATTGCTAAGTACTATTCGTTTAGTGCAGAAGCATCTTAATACTTCTTTGGAAATAGAAGGCGTGGTCTTAACTATGCTGGATGCACGCACCAATCTGGGGATTCAGGTCATTGAGGATGTGAAGAAGTACTTTCGGGATAAAGTCTATCAGACGGTTATTCCTAGAAATGTTCGCTTGAGTGAGGCACCTAGCCATGGACAATCGATTGTACAATACGATCCTCGTTCTAGAGGGGCGGAGTGTTACTTAGATCTTGCGAAGGAAGTGTGCGGATTATGAATAAGCGACCTGGTGCTCTGGGCAAGGGTCTGGAAGCTTTGTTACCCCAATTATCGGATGACGATCAGGTATCTTCTGTATCACTTACGATGATGCGAGCAAATCCTTATCAACCTCGACGTGAATTTAATGAGGAACAACTACAGGAGTTAGCGCAATCGATTCAGGAACACGGCGTTATTCAACCTTTAATCGTTCGCGGAAGTATTCACGGTTATGAAATAGTAGCTGGTGAACGTCGTTTTCGGGCAGCTAAAATGGCTGGCCTGTCAGAAGTGCCTGTTGTTGTTCGAGACTATACGGATCAACAAATGACCGAAATTGCTTTAATTGAGAATATTCAACGAGCCGATTTAAACCCGCTGGAAGTAGCAGAGGGTTATCAAGCGTTGATGGAGAAGTTTGGATTAACTCAAGAGGATTTGAGTCATAGGGTGGGTCAAAGTCGTTCGCATGTGGCCAATTTTTTACGGCTTTTGCAACTACCGCATGAAGTTAGAGAACATGTTTCACGTGGAACATTATCGATGGGCCACGCACGTGCGTTGGTGGGTTTAAAGGATGCAGCACAGCAGAAATTGTTAGCTAAAAAAATCATTGATGAAGAATTAAGTGTCAGACAGGTTGAACATATGCTGTATAAAATGAGTCAAAATGTTCCACGTGAAACAAAAAAGACGTTGGTTAAACCGACGTTTATCAAACAATATGAAGAAAGATTTCGATACGAATTAGGAACTTCAGTGAAGATCCATGCTGGAAAAAAACGGGGAACAATAGAAATTGAGTATTTTTCTTCGGAAGATTTAGAAAGAATACTGACATTGGTTTCCAATAAACACGCTCAGTAATAACATGCAATCTGGAACGACAGTAGGACTGGCAGCAGATCTCGTCTGTTGCCAGTTGTTGTTTTTGCACACGATTCATCGGAAGCAGGGGTGTATGAAATGATCTATCTGGATAATGCGGCAACGACCTGGCCAAAACCGACATCAGTAGCTGAGGCAATGACGAAATGTCTCACTCAGTACGGTGCCAATCCAGGAAGAGGGAGCCATCGACTCGGTCAAAAGGCAGCAAATACCGTTTTTCAAGTAAGAAGCGCCATTAACCATTTCGTTGGCGGAGACAGTCCGGATAATATCATCTTCACACAAAATGCGACGGAAGCACTGAATCTGGCAATCAAAGGTTTCTTGAGGCCGGGGGATCACGTCATAGCAACCAGCTATGAACATAATTCGGTTAGACGGCCATTGGAGTATATGAAATCTAAAGGCGTGCAAGTGACCTATATCCGGCCAAATGATACAGGGGATATTTCACTGGAAGATATAATCTCTGCTGTGCAGAAAAAGACAAAAC
>JAQBPP010000185.1 GCA_028287455.1 Bacilli bacterium
ATTCAGTATCCGTTTCTATTCTTTGCCCAGTCACAGACACAGCATAGAGTGCTCGGGTGGATATGGGATTATGCAGTTGGTTTCATCAAGCGGAATACGTGAATTGTGGGCAGCCCCCACGACTTACTTTCTGAACTTACTTTGACAAAGATCAAAAAAAATCTGCATTCGTTTATTGACAGAACACATTAGGGGTATTATCTTTATTAACAATATTACAAAGACATCGAACGGGAGCAGTAAGGCTTCTTCATCTGTTTCAGAGAACTGCGGAAGTGGTGAAACGCAGGCAGATGGGTACCTGAACTCGCCCGGGAGTTGTAAGACGGAAACAGCGCTTGGAAGCCAGTGACGTACTGAGCCAGCCACAGCTGTCTACGTTTTAACGGATTGCTCCCGTTATCAGGTTCGCTCATTCCTGGTGGGATTGTGGCGGCTTAAGGGGGTTCGAGCAATCGAATCAAGTAGAGTGGTACCGCGGTAGGCAGCTGGCCGATCGTCTCTAATTTTGTAGACGACGGGCCGGCTTTTTTATGTTCATTAAAAAACTCGGAGGGATTTACATGCAGCCAAGAAGAATTTCAATTTTTGACACTACGCTCAGAGACGGCGAACAATCTCCTGGCGCGTCGCTTTATCCGGAAGAGAAAGTTCGCATTGCCAAACAGCTGGCGAAACTGGGCGTGGACACGATTGAGCCCGGATTTCCAGCATCGAGTGCATGAGACTTCAAAGCGGTTCAGCAAATTTCGCAGGAAGTAACGGGTGTAGAAATTTGTGGATTCGCTCGGGCCGTGCGGGAGGATATCGATGCTGCTGTTCGTGCTACGCAGGATGCTGAGCGGCGCAGGCTGCATTTGTTTATCTCATCTTCGCAGATTCACCTGGACTTTCAGCTGCGCAAAAACCGTGACCAGGTTCTGCAAATCGCAAGGGAGATGGTGGGGTACGCGAAACAATTTGTTGAGCGGATTGAATTTTCGCCGATGGATGCGACGCGCACTGACGATGAATATTTGTTCCAATTGATTGAGGCATGTATTGAAGCAGGGGCGAACATCATTAATATCCCTGACACAGTAGGCTATGCGCTGCCTGACGAATATGGCCGACTGTTCACAAACGTGCGTGAGCAGGTGCGCGGCGGCGGCAATGTCGAATACAGCGCACACTGTCATAATGACCTTGGGCTGGCAGTGGCCAACAGCCTTGCCGCAATCGGCGCAGGCGCTTCGATCGTGGAAGTCTCCATTAACGGAATTGGGGAGCGTGCCGGCAACTGTTCCCTGGAAGAGTTAGCTATGGCCATTGAAACGAGGAAGGATTTGCTCAGACTTGCTACTGGGATCCGCACCGAAGAAATTTACGAAACGTCGAGACTGGTCAGCCGTTTGATGAACTTCCCGATTGCATACAACAAACCGATCATTGGGCGCAACGCATTTCAGCACGAAGCTGGCATCCACCAGGATGGATTGCTCAAGAATCGCAATACGTATGAAATCATGGATCCTGAGACATTAGGGATTCCACGTAAAATGATTATCCTTGGCAAACACTCGGGACGACATGCCCTGAAGCACCGCGTTCATCAATTTGGCGTTAATTTGACGGAAGCACAGCTGGAAACTTTATTTACTGCGTTCAAGCAGGAAGCTGATGCTAAAAAACATGTGACAGATGATCAATTAATCGAGTTAATGGATAAAACCATCGACCGGGTGCTGGAGCCGTTTGCAATTGTGGATCTGCAAGTAGTGACGAGCAAGCAGATGATCACTTTGTCATCCGCTACGATCCGCGACAATCGTACTGGAGCAGAAACGATTTACGCAAGCACCGGAGAGGGACCGATAGAAGCGGTCATTAAGTGTATTAAACCTTCCATCCCCATTCCGATTCAATTTGAAGATTTGGAGCTGCATTCCGTGTCAGCTGGGGAAACGGCAAATGGTGAAGCAGTAGTCTGCGTCTCAACTGATGGCATCCGCTACCATGGCACGGGAATGGATCCCGATATTATTCTGGCAGTGGCCAAAGCATTTCTGTCAGCTTGCAACCAGGCCATGCGAGCAAATGAATCTGCGCAGGAATCGATCGCCCAAACCAGTGCGAATTCCCATGCGAACCGTCCAATGGAGGCCTAGGGTATTAGCTGGCAGAATAAAAGTCACCCAGCAAAAATGGCCTGGGTGACTCTCCTATTGAAATGATTTATTTATTATTGCGCTGCTGATTACGGATAAAAGCAGGAACCTCTAAATCCTTCTCTGAAGCACCAAGTCCCGTAAATGGACGAATCTCCGGCCCACGAGCAGCAGCCTTGAATTGGTGAGCTTGTTCCTTGCCTTCAAATCCAGTTGCAATAACAGTGATAATGACTTCACCTTGCAATTCTTGATTGATTACAGCACCGAAAATCATATTCACTTCCTGGTCTGCAGCAGAGGAAACGATGTCAGCTGCCTCGTTGACCTCATACAGTGACAAATCTGCACCGCCGGCAATGTGCATCAGAACACCACGGGCTCCATCAATGCTGGTTTCAAGCAGAGGCGAACAAATCGCTTTTTTCGCAGCTTCACTGGCCCGGTTTTCCCCGGATGCAACGCCAATTCCCATCAGTGCTGAACCTCGTTCGGTCATAATTGCTTTAACATCGGCGAAATCGACATTAATTAACCCAGGTAGAGCAATCAGATCCGAAATGCCGGAAACGCCTTGCCGCAGCACATTATCAGCCTCACGGAACGCTTCAAGAATCGAGGTATTGCGATCTACCACTTCCAGCAAGCGATCATTCGGAATCACAATTAATGTATCTACCTTTTCCTTCAATGCAGCAATACCGTTTTCTGCTTGAGATGCGCGACGACGTTGTTCAAATCGAAAAGGCCGAGTTACGACACCAACCGTTAGCGCGCCGATCTCTTTGGCAATCTCGGCGATTACAGGCGCAGCGCCTGTACCAGTTCCGCCGCCCATACCTGCTGTAACAAACACCATGTCTGCTCCGCGCAGTGCATTAGTAATCGCTTCACGGCTCTCTTCGGCAGCCTTCTTCCCGATCTCTGGATTGGCACCTGCACCAAGTCCACGTGTCAACTTCTCCCCGATTTGCAGCCGTTGCTCCGCCTTAGAGATGTGCAGCGCTTGAGCATCGGTGTTCACAACGATAAATTCTACTCCCTTAACGCCGCCCTCAATCATTCGATTCACCGCATTGCAACCGCCGCCGCCGACGCCAATCACTTTAATATGCGCCATTGTGTCTATGTTATAATCCAGTTCCAACTCTAACATATTCGATCCTCCCATCTCATCATCAAACCACGCACACACACTTCTTATACAAAGTCACTAAACCAACCTTTGATTCGATCAAATAAACCGTTGGATACCTTCTGTTTACGGACGCTGGATAAATTAGCAGCCCGGCGGCCGTATGTCCGCATTACATAGCGAATAACGCCTACACCGTTCACATAAGATGGATCCCGCACTCCGAGGAATTCGGGTACCGCAATCCGTACCGGAGCTCCTAACTCATGTTCCGCGAGCCTGTCCGTGCCGGCAAGCGCTGCAACTCCTCCGCATAAAACGAATCCGCCAGGGAATTCCCGGCCCGGAGCGATCCGATCAATTTCCTTGTTAATCAGGTAAAAGATTTCTTGCATCCGAGGTTCGATAATGGAAGCGAGTTCCTGCTGGGAAATCTCTTTTTCCCCTTGGCTGCCAATGCGCGGGATTTTAAAGGAGTCCTCCGCAGAGGCAGCGGCCACCATTGCGGTGCCATAGCGAATTTTGACAGCATCAGCAACTTCAGTCGTCGTTTTCATTCCGATCGCGATATCTTGGGTAATATAATCCCCTCCAATGCTCAAAGAGGCAGTACTCACCAAGACACCCTTTTCAAAAATTGAAATTGTGGTTTGACCAGCCCCAATATCAACTAATACCACACCGAGATTTTGTTCGTCTGCAGAAAGCGCTACAGTAGCTGATCCTAAAGAATTAAGCACAAGCCCGGCAACCACCATGCCGGCACGCTCCACACATCGAAGCAGATTATGTACCACCGTTTTGGCACCTGTGATAATATAGGCATCCACTTCCAACCTTACGCCAATCATCCCCCGTGGATCCTGGATCTCATCGAGCCCATCCACGCGAAACTCTCTGGGAACTACTGCGATAATTTCTCGCTCAGGCGGCAGCGCCACAACTCGGGCTGCCTGCAATACGCGATCAATATCTTCCTGTCCGATCTCTCGGTCAGGCGATGACACTGCTACAACGCCTTGACTCTGCTGCATTAAAATGTGATTCCCAGATATCCCCACATAAGCGGAATCAATCTGAATGCCGACCATTCGCTCGGCATGTTCTACTGCCTCTCGAATGGAATGGACAGTCTTATCTATATCGACAATGGCTCCCTTGCGAATTCCTTCGCCGTCAGCAGAGCCAACTCCTACTATGTTCAGGCTTCCATCAGTTATTTCTGCTATAATTGCACGCACCTTAGATGTTCCTATATCTAAGCTGACGATGATTTCGCCTTTAGTCAACCGGTGGCACCCCCCTAAATCAAGCGACCT
This sequence comes from Bacilli bacterium, assembly GCA_028287455.1. Taxonomy (GTDB): domain Bacteria; phylum Bacillota; class Bacilli; order Tumebacillales; family JAQBPP01; genus JAQBPP01. Next base: position 4,602 of record JAQBPP010000185.1, read on the forward strand.
ATCTCACACTACACATACATTACTTAAGTAAGATTCCACATGCACTGCTATTTCCCTTTTTTCATTTCTTCTTTTTTCAAAAAAAACGTAGGAAAATTCTAGATTCGGCATTTCTGTCCCATTATGCCTTCTTCGGACGAGACATAATGAGACGACGAATGGTCGCAATATTTTGAAACAGCCGTACACCAAACGCGAAAACGGCTGCCCAATACAAGCTCACACCGAGCTGCTCCCCAATATAGGCCAAAAAAGCAGCGAGCAATGCGTTAAAGAAAAAGCCTGACAAAAACACTTTGCTGTCAAAATGATGCTCCATCGCTGCCCGAATACCGCCAAATACCGAATCCAACGCAGCAAGTACAGCAACCGACAAGTAATTGCTGTATTGGGGCGGAATGGATACGTTGAGAAATAAGCCAATAGCAATACCAATACCAAGTCCTAAAATCGGAATCAAGATCATTTTTTTGCTCCTTGCGTATCCACTTTGGCATAACGAATTTCCATCGGTTCGTTATAAGCGGGAAGTGTGACTGGCTGATTAGCTGAAGCCGTTTGAATAATGACGTCGTATGCAAAAGTATGAAAGATGTTTTCGATCTGGTTATTAATTAATCCTGCTTTTAATGTGTCTGCATCCCCCACTACTTTGATTACATAAGGGTCAGCCACCATATGGCCATTTACTTCAATCTGAGGATTTGGTCCAGCACCGATTGCCCGGATCGTGGAAAAGGACGAAATGCGATAATTGTTGATGGCAATTCCTTGTGCGCCGCTTGCAAACAAAACTGCCTGCAGCAGTCTTAAATCTTCATCATGCACGGATGGATCGCCGCCAGTGAGTATCACCCGATTCATGAGCGCGCTGTCGCGCTGGATCTGAATGGTGATGCCAGGACCTGTGAGCGTTGTAAAAGCGGCATCTGTTAAAACGCTATGCATTTGATCTGCAATTTGTTTTTGCATGCTTTGAGCGTCACCAGATGATTTTTTGTATTGATCAATTTGATTTTGCAAGTCAATCAGCTGCTTGTCCAATTGTTGTGAATGGTCAAGCTCCGCTGACAGTTGGGTCTTGAGTTCCAGACTGTCAGTCGACAGCACAGGCTTGATCTGGTGCGCACCTGCGTATTGAATCGTAATTGCAAAACCCAGGATTGCACTTACCAACAACAGACTCGTCTTCCATTTGAAGCCCTCTTTGAAACGGGAACCTGCCTCACGCATTTCGTTTTTCCTCCTTTCGCTGTTAATCAGCCGATGATTTGTTCACCTGTGATTGAATGTTATTAAATGTCCCTGTGTACGCGGGCATTTTGATTTTCGATTCTTCCTTGACTATCGATATTTTGAGGTGTCTGCTGGTGCGTAAAAAATCCAGCACACCATTTGGGATACTGAGGCTCTTCACAAGTGTTGCTTTGTCCCCGATCGCTTCAAACAGAAACGGTACAGTTGACTTGTGATCATCAATGATAATCGTGGGACCGATGCATTGAATCCTCGACGCATATGTAACGCGCTGACCGTTGACCATGATCGCTTCAGCACCCGCCAAATTCAGTTCGGCAATAATCATTCGCACATCTGCTTCGTGAACATATTGAGGCAGGTTTAAAGTTCCGCCTTGCAGTAAACTCGGGTCATCTTCAACCGTGAAGGAAACTCCGTCGCCAATTACCGCAGTCGTACCCGCTTCAATTCTGGCCTTCTCCAGGTTCAACAAATCCTGGCTGCTCGCTCCAAGCGACGCTTCCTGCGCCACCAAATTTTTGTCCAATTGATTGACCTGACCTTCTAAATCCTGATTTTTCTTCTGTATATTAGTTAAAGTTTTTTGCAGTTCGGCGACATCGCTTGAGGTCGAACCAATCGACAGTTGACCATTGGCATGTTGAGTAAGCCGGTACTGTGTAGCCAACATAAAACCCAGCGCAACTGAAGAGACGCCCAGCGAAAGAATCATCTTGTTTCGGAAGGTATTCGTTTTGCTCATGATGCCGCCCCTTTCTGACCAGTTTGAACAGGACTTCCGCCGTATGGACTGTAGTAGGCCGGGACCTTGTCCAATAGGCTGATCACTCCCGGCTTGGTCCCTTGATCAAGCAGTTTCTTATGAAAATCTTCAAATACGGGCAGCTTGTCCACTAAATGTCCAGCATCAAAGCGCACCTGAAAACCATCGAGCGTTCCGGCCACCCATAGCAGCTGTCCATCACTGGACTGAACCCGAATATCTGAAAAAGCGGCAAGCTTGTCCGGCGTGATTGCGGCAAGCTCCTTCGCCAAAAGAACAACACCCGAATCGTTAACCGGCATGCCCAGTTTCGCTGCTCCGGCGCTGCTTGACGAAACGATCGGCAAGTTCGCCCCGTACGAAACGGGCACTTCATCCAACAGCGTTCCATCAATTAACATGTGATAGAACTTCCCCTGTGACATATACAAACCAACTGTCTGCTTCTCAACGATGCGAATCACTACGCGATCCGGGAAGTGAAAGGTGACATCAGCGCTTGACACGAGAGGGAATTGATGCAAAAGAGTTTCTTGCACTTGATGAGGGCGGATTTTCCAGACGTTCATTTGTTTGGTTAAGCCGCTTTTCTCTTCCAATGTACCCGTTGGAATGTGCTGATTTCCTTCGATTACGATCGACTGCAGTTTCGATAACGGCGAACGTAAATACCCGGCTGCAATAAGTGCCGTAAAAAAAACACACAACAGGGCGACTGCCTTGACGTTAGGCTTGGTTTTCTCTTTCGTCACTCGTACAGCCGGGGGAATCGAACGAAACGTTTGCACCGGATAACCTCCAAAAAAAAGGCGGCATA
>JAQBPP010000211.1 GCA_028287455.1 Bacilli bacterium
TGTGCCACCTGCCTTGATCTGATTCCAAGCTTTCCTAAACACAGGTAAATCGTCTGAATGAATCACGTCAATCGCATTCTGAATATCTTCCTTCAGGTGAGCGGGGGTCATCCCACAGAAGTCCTCCAGACCACCCGAGAAGAAGGAGATTTTTCTTGCAATGAGGTCAAACGACCAAACGAACAAATCAATGCTAAGCAGAATATCGTCCATTCTTTTCTGGGCTTCAAACAACAATCGTTCCATCCGTTTTTGCTTTTCCATTCGTCCTCTCCGTCCTCTCCCCCAGATGCGGACTAAGTGGCATAGCTTTCGCCATCCAAAAACTATTTCGACAAATTCCTATAATTTCCTGCACTTTCTCGCATTTCAAACAATGCCGAGGACCCGTGTGGATCCCCGACATTGTTTACAATTGTGTCAAAAAGCTAGTCACCATTCCTGCGATCCGTTGATATCCGAGTGCATTCGGATGGAGCCCATCCGAAGTATACAGCGGCAATGTTAACTGATTCAATCCACTTTCGGCAAATAAATTAAGTACTGGCAGCGCATACGCAACACCTACCGCTTGAATCTGTTGTGCATAATCAATCAAACGATGTCCCGCGTCATTGCTAAAGTGAATATTATAACCGTCCTTGTCTCTCTGCAAGGGTGTCCATAGGCTCAATCTGCAGCCTGGATTTTTCGTTAAAATATCTTCAATAAGTGTTGCATACGCCCCGCAAAAGGTAAAAACATCGCGGTTGTTGATGTCTCCTAACGGCTTGCCGAGACGAAAATCGTTTGTCCCGGCAAAAATGGTCACACAATCCAATGTTGGATCGATCTGTCTGCCCACGTTGACGGTCGCTCCATCATCTCGCTGCCCACCCGCAGTCATCGTGCATCCACTTTTTCCATAATTGACCACACGGGAAAATCCCAGCTGCTTGCTAACAAGTGGTTGGTAGCCATTTGCGGAGGTTATGCTGTCACCAAGTGTCCCCCAGCTTTTCCCCATCCATTTGCCAGATTCAAGTGCTATTATGATGCCCTCCTTCACTTTTGATTCTTTGCAGTTGCTATATCCTTATTGATTTGATCATCGAACTGACTTAGAACCGTATTTGTATCGGTATTGTTCTGCAGCATATTGACAAACGGAATGCCAAAATCCACATTGACATTCGTTAAGTTAGATGCTCGCGGCGGAGATGGAGGGGCATCATGATAATAATAAAATGCATTGATATTTTTTCCCTTCATTTCAGGAATATCTTGACCAAACGCTTGTTTAACCGTATTGCTGGCGAGTGGCGTCCCAATCCCTTTTTTGGAAATCATCGTTTGGATGTCATTTGAAACCAGATAGGAAATAACCTGAAATGCCTGATCCTTGTAAGTAGAGGATTGGGAAACAAATAAATCAAGTGCTGCAGGCTTAAATCCTGTTTTAGGGAGTTCCTTCAAAGCAGGAACTGAAACGATATCCCAATTTAGACTTGGATTTGCTTTCGCCCATGTCAGAATATTAGGATTACTGTCAATAACCATCGCAATCCCGCCTTTACTGGCGTCAGAAGTAGGCAGCAATTGATTGTTAGGAATCTCAAAAAAGCGGCGCAAATTCTGATATAATTCTTTCCATCCATCTGTGTTGACAGTTGCTTTATCTTGTTTCGGGTCTAACGCACTTAAGGAGAGCTGGTTATTCAGCATGGTATTGTTGGGGGTAGCCGTGAATCCCTGGTACGTCACACCTCCAACCTGTCCCGTAACTTTTTTCGCAGTATCGTAGACGTCATCCCACGTCATACCGTCCTTAGGATAAGGCAATCCGAACTTGTCGAAAATGTCCTTATTGTAAAACAAAGCGTATCTGTTCATTGTAAAGGGAAAACCATACAGTTTCCCTTCACTGTTGGCGGACCTTGTTTGGGCCAGAACATTAGGTTCAAATTGAGCGAGATTAAAGTTATTCTTTGTTGCCAAGTCCTGTAAATCGTATTGAAAACCATACTTCATGATTCGATCTACAGTAAAGCTGGCAGACTCATAAATGATATCGGGTAAATTTCCTGCAGCGACTAAATCCGGATAATCCATTCCTTGGGTTTTGTTAATAATCTTAAAAGTAATATTCGGGAACTTAGCTTTTAGTGCATCGGTCACTCCTAATTTATCAAAGTCAAACGCACCCGGTTGACCGTTAAAAACAGTTAAAGTAATCGGCTCATTCACGTTTGGCACAGCTTGCGCACCACTGCTGCAACCGATTGCAAATAGGCAGAGCAAGAGAATGGCAAGTACAATTCCAGCTTGCTTGTTCAACATTTAACACCCTCCGTTTTTCCAATTTTTTAGATGAACAATGTAACCGTTTGCAAAAAACTCTTAGGTAGTTTTTACTGAGGAACAATTTTAAGGTACAATGAAAATTGAACCTATTCTAGTTGCGTTTTAGTTTATTATTTATAGAAAGGTCAGATTGACATGCCGCGGAAAAAGAAAGTGACTTTGTCAATGATTGCAGGAAAATTGGGTCTAAGTGTATACACAGTATCAAAAGCGTTGCGGGGACTTCCTGGAATGTCGGCGGAAACCAGGAAGGAAGTGCTGCAGTTGGCACACCAGCTTGGTTATTTAACAAAAGACCAGGAGAATAGCTTACTGTACGAAAGAATTTCAAACTCCTCGATCAAACAGCGACGGTTTCTGCTGGTTACATCCTCAGATCTATCCATATCTCCTTCTATTCATCAGTTATATCAAGGTCTCAAGTTACGGTTGTCTGAGCTTAACCATAAGATTGACCTTGTCTTTATGCCGGATTCACTTGCTGCACAACATTTTCAAAACTGGATCGAACAGGAAGGTCTCCTGTATTCGGACGGAATATTTATCACAGCCCTTATTCCTGAGCCGTTAGAGTCTCTATTGTTGGAACTGAAACTTCCGCGTATTTTAATTAATTTCCCGCCGGTCGGTGCCAAAGTAGACAGTGTAATCTGGGATGTGCTTGATGCAACGCGGCAATCTGTACATTATTTAGTCGCTAACGGCCACAAAAAAATCCTATACTTTGGTGATACAAACAAAACCAGGGGGTATAAGCTGCGCTGGCTTTCATTTTTAGAAGCGATGAACGAAGAGGGCATTCAGGTTCACGTGGAGAACCACGAGACCCACATGCCTGAAAATCAGGAACAATGGGTGAATACGTTAAAAAGGTATTTGGAACGTGTAAACCCTACTGCACTGTTATGCGCTACTGATACAAATCTACCTTGGATTTTTTATGCTTGCAGTGAGTTAGGTTATCAGATTCCGTACGACATCTCTCTGATCGGACTTGATCATATCAGCAGCAGCTTCACACCCGGCATTACACATCCCGTTCTGCTGATGAAAGAGACGGGACATCGCGCTGCAGACCGGATGCTCTGGCGGATTGCAAATGCCCACTTGCCCTATGAACATATTCGCCTGCAAGGGTCATTTTTTGCAGGTGAAACTGTGAAGAAGCTCAACAATCTTCTCCCAGCCAAGCGCCTTGCTGAATAAGCAATTTCTGAAGCTCCTTGATGCGGACATTTCGGCTGTTCACCGAAAATTTGCTTGCGAGTGCAGCTGCTGTTCCTGCTGCCTGGCCCATCGCAAAGCAGTTTGGCATCACCCGGAGAGAGCCTTGCACAATGCGCTCCACAGAAGCGGAACGGCCGGCGACCCACACGTTGTCCACGCCTTTTGGAAGGAGACAGCGGTAAGGCACTCCGTGTGATTGGCCGGGGGGCAGACGATAAATGTTCATTTGATCTGAGCTATCAGTCAGATGCACATCTATGAAATAAGCGTTTCGGGCGATATCGTCTTCAAAGCTTCGACAACTAAGATAATCTTCCTGGGTTAGAATATAGTCCCCTTGAATCCGCCTTGTTTCGCGAATTCCGATCTGTTCCCCGGTGGCCACCAAATGGGCATATTCAAATCCCGGGACATAGCTGCGTAAAAATTCAATTTGTTGTTTAACAACTCTTCTGCCCTCAACGGCGCCTCTTGTCAAGTCTTCTGCCTTAGTCCCATCGATACCAAACACATGACCGAAATTTACACCGACCAAGTTGTCCGACAGCCAGGCGAATCCCGATACCTTCTTGCGGCCCTGCGGCAGGTCTCCTGCCTCCTGCGCTTTCTCCACCGCCAGCGAAATTTGCCCTGAATCCCCGCTTTCTCTTAAGTACTCTAAGAAGCTCTTCCTATTTACATTCGCAACCAAATAACACATCGTACCCGGCTGAAGTTCCCCAGATGGGCCCCCCTTTTGAATCGGAACACCGACGAGAGCGCAAATGTCTGCGTCTCCTGTTGCATCAATCACATATCTCGCTTGTATAGCAGAGCGTCCAGACTTATTAAGGACAACAATGGCGTCTACTTGATGATCGGTTGAATCCATAACAATCTGACCTACGAACGAATGGTACAGCAATTCAACTCCACTCTCGAGGACAGCATCGTCATACACACGCTTCAACACTTCGGAATCGATCGGTACCCAGTCCAAACTATGTTGATACATTTTTTGGTATTCGAGACTGCAATTCTGTTTCATCTGTTCCAACAATTCCAATCCGATGCCGCGAACCACAGGTTTCTCTTTATCTGTAAACGGGCAAAATGCCGGCACCAATGCTGCCGTCCCCATTCCGCCCAGATAGCCTCTTTGCTCAATAAGTAATGTTTTCGCACCATTGCGGGCCGCGGCCATCGATGCGGCAATACCTGCTGGGCCACCGCCAACCACAACAACATCGATCTGCTTGATGACTGGGATTGACTCCTCAGGCAATGTGATCGTATTCAGTTAAATTCCCTCCACTCGTCGATAAATTGTATTTAATTGATATTCCTATTATAGGATCAATAATCAGCTTATGTTTAGTTGCATATTAGTTGAGGTAAGTAAAATCGGGCGAAAATTCGAAGCAAAAACAAATAGACGCGGCTCCGATGACCGCGTCCATTTAGCCCTGTGTTATGCCATTGTCTCCAGCATTTTATGGGAGACCTGATAGAGCAACTGCTCCTGGTTCAGATAGCGCCGGAACTCATCCAAGATATATCCGGCCATCCGTGTGACTTCCACGTGGTTGCTTCCCGAAATGTGGGGGGTGAGGATCACGTTCTCCATTTTCAAAAACTCGCTGTCCGAACCAACAGGCTCCGGATTGGTGACATCCAGTATGGCGGTTCTTGAAGGTTCTGCGCGAAGGGCGTTGATCAAATCGGTCTCCACCACTTGTTTGCCTCTGCCTGTATTAATAAAGGTTGCGTTAGGAAGCATCCGATCGAAATGTTCTTTATTCAGCATGCCTACCGTTGCCGGAAGGTTGGCCAGATGATTGGAAATGGTTTGACACTGCGAAAAAATTTCGATTAAGCCGGTCTTTTTGACAATTAATTGTTCAGCCATTTCATCAGGCATATACGGATCGAATACATAGATCTCCAATTGATAAGGCTTCAGCAGCTCGATTACTTTTTTGCCGATCATTCCGGCGCCGACTATGCCGACTTTGGCACCATAATTACCCGGAAATGTCTGGAAATACCGCTGCGCTTCCTCTCGATGCTCTTTGCACATCGTTGACGCTTGATGATATCCTTTATTGGCCAGCACAATTTGTGCCGCCGCAAATTCGGCTACCGGGATAGCATTGGCGGCCCACGCACTCACGACTGCTACATTGCAGTTTAGAAAAGGCCGTGCGAACGCCTGCACGCTGCCTGCAGCGTAAAAAAGCGCTCTCAGATTGGGCATATAACGATTGATTTCCTCTTCCGTAAAAACAGGCATTCCCCAAGTGGTAAACCCGACTTCAACGGAGCTTAGAATTGCTGCATGCTTCTCCATGTTTTCCCGATCTATGATCTGCGGGCAAAAATCCGCAAGAGAGTCTAACTCCTCTTGTATTCGCATGTTATATACATGGTTGATTCTTTGTTCCATTCCGAAAAACGCCGCGTTTATCTTCATCAATTAGACCCCCGTCGGTGCACCCTGATCAGTAGGATAAGACTTCGCTTCGATCTGCATGATCACAAAATGAGTTTTATCGTTTTCACTTCGTACGGAAGCATATCCAGTTCGACGAAATTACCAACGATGTCAATCGACTCCATGGGCTCTTCCAGCAGATTCGTGACCTGCGCAAGTTTAGGAACAGCCATGAAATGCAACTTCACTCGTTCTCTCCCGCCCACCGATTCAAACAATCGTATTACAACACCCTGCTTGTCTTCGGAAGGCTTCAACGTATCCAATACGACATGACTTGCATCAAGTTTAACAAAAGAAGCGGCTTGTGGAAGATGGCCTTGACCTCCATCAGCCGGAACAACCTGCAGCGGGTGATTCAACTCATAGCCCTGCCGGACTACATTCGCGGCCCGCC
>JAQBPP010000240.1 GCA_028287455.1 Bacilli bacterium
TACGGATCACGCCGCGGAAATCATGAAGTGATGATGCGCGGAACATTCGCGAATGTACGGATTCGCAACGAGGTAGCGCCAGGAACAGAAGGCGGCGTAACCACCTACATTCCAACGAATGAAGTGATGTCTATTTATGATGCTGCCATGAAATATCAAGATAATCATACCTCGACTGTGATTCTCGCTGGCAAAGAGTACGGTACTGGAAGCTCCCGTGACTGGGCGGCAAAAGGAACCAATTTACTCGGCGTTAAGGCTGTGATTGCAGAGAGCTTCGAGCGTATTCACCGCAGCAACCTGGTCGGAATGGGCGTACTGCCTGTGCAGTTTCTTCCAGGCGACAGCTGGCGTTCGCTTGGACTGACAGGCTTTGAGATATTCGATATTGAGGGCATCAATGATCAAATCACTCCTCAACAAAAAGTAACTGTTATTGCGACAAGAGAAGATGGTACGCAGCTGAAATTCCAAGCGATTGCGCGTCTGGACAGCCCGATTGAAATTGATTACTACCGGAACAGCGGCATTCTGCAAATGGTGCTGCGCCAACTGGTCAAAGCCTAATCGCATATAATCGTTGTCCGCAAACCCTAACTCGTCTGAGTTAGGGTTTTTATGTGAGTCATTCAGGCAGGAGTTCTATTTTTAATAACTTAAAAGTGGTCATTCTTTACGACTGACTTTGCCTGCAACTGAGGGAGTAAAGAATGAACTCTTTTTTAATATGTTTTTAATTTGTTTCACTTATATTGTAAATTGAATGAAAACAGATTTGCGCAAGAAAGGGTGATCGATGTGCGTCTGCTAGCCGTTGAAGATGATGCACCATTGCTTGATGTGATAGTCAAAGTATTGGAAGATGAGTCGTATAAAGTAGACCGGGCAGATACAGGGACTGACGGCTTGTTTATGGCGGAGCAGGGAATCTATGATCTGCTGATTTTGGATATCATGCTGCCGGGCGTAAATGGAATCTCCATTGTCAAGCAGTTGCGGGCCAAGTCGATTTTAACGCCGATTTTATTATTAACCGCCAGAGATACTGTGGAAGATCGCGTCAAAGGACTCGATGCAGGTGCGGATGATTATTTAATTAAACCGTTTGCAGTGGCAGAATTGCTGGCCAGAACGAGGGCGCTGCTGCGTCGGCAAGGTAAAGCAGGGGTTGAAGGCGAGATGGCCTATGGACCCATCTACCTGCGCTCCCAGACCCATGAAGGTTATATCAACGATGAACCGTTGAACCTCACAATTAAGGAATATGAGTTGCTAGAGTTTTTCTTACGCAATCGTGAGCAAATCTTAACCCGCGATCAAATTTTTGACCGCATTTGGGGATTTGGCTCCGAAGCGATCTCTACAGTCGTGGATGTTTATGTACACTACCTGCGAAAAAAATTGGCCGCACAAGGGTGTGACCAGTATATCCGCACGGTGCGCGGGGTAGGGTACATGCTCAAGGAGGGCATTAAACATGTTCAAGAAAACTCGGATTCGGTTGGTAGTTCTTAATACAATCGTATTCTTTATCATACTGGCAATCCTTGGTACTGTCCTGTACCTCTACATGCAGCTTCGCTTATTTCAGCAAGTCGATGGCTCTTTATTAACTGAGGCTAAGATTACGAAAGAAGTGCTGCAGGGTGATCCATTTGCCGGAAACCAGCGGGCAATTGATCGGCAAATTTATCTGCTGCTTTGGACTAATCAGGGCCAATTAATCCAGCAGATGCAGCAGCAGCAACCGATTCTAAACACTGATGTAGACGTGTTCCGTCAACACTTGGGTGATGACCGAACACCGGATACTGTGGCGTTAAGCGGTCATCACTACCGCACATTGTCGGTGACTGTACCGGCAGGAATGACCATCGTGACCCCAAGCGGGGTAGTAACTAATGGATTTATTCAATTCATTCGCAACGTCGACCCTGAACAAAACATGTTGGACGATTTGTTGGTTGTGATTCTCATTGGCGGAATCATTGGCGGGGTGGTGGCCGTATTAGCCGGATTTTTCCTGGCGGAACGCGCACTGATTCCCATCCGGTTGTCCTGGGACAAACAGCAGCAATTTGTGGCAGACGCGTCTCATGAATTGCGCACGCCGCTGTCTGTCATCCAGGCGAGCAGCGAACTGCTGCTGCGGCATCCGGACAACAGCATTGAAGAGGAAGGCCGGACAGTTTATTCCATCTTGAAAGAGTCCAAGCGGATGAGTAAATTGGTGTCCGACCTGCTCACGCTGGCACGTTCCGATTCGAATCAACTGCAGATCCAGCTTCATCCTTTTCGGCTAGATCACACTTTGACAGAAATTGTGGATCAATTCAGGCAGTTGGCCGAGATGAAAGAGATTAGCATTGAATCAGAGATTGATGACAACATGGAATGGTCCGGCGATGAACAGCGCATCAGGCAGCTGTTTGTCATTTTGCTGGATAATGCGGTGAAGTACACCGCAGAGCAGGGGAAAATCAAGGTTTCCTGTCTGCGACTGGCCCATCATATTGAACTGTCGGTTGAGGACAACGGAATTGGTATTCCGGAAGAAGATTTACCGCGCGTGTTTGAGCGGTTTTATCGCGGTGATAAAGTCCGGTCTCGTGTAGAGGGCGGGACAGGTCTTGGCCTATCAATCGCCAAGTGGATTGTGGAAGAGCACAAAGGCAAGATTCACATTGAAAGCGAAATCAACAAAGGCACGAAAGTCTCCCTGACACTGCCAATTCGATAATCTAGCTGTCAGAAAAAGCGGTTTGGAATTTTTAATGAACTTCTAATTTTATCATCGCATACTAGGCATATGTTCTGGATAGCTAGATGGAATTCATTGAGGAGGATGTCAGAAGTGTTGAATTCTGCACGCAACATACTGATTACAAGTCTTGTTGTTGCAATTGCTGCGGGGGGCGGAGGCTATGCGTATTTCCACAAAAGCGCGAAACCCACTCTAACTTATTTACATACCACGGTGAAAAAGGGGGATCTCGCCAAGGTCATTACCGCAACGGGCAACGTGGCCAGCCCGACAACAGCGAATCTCTCATTTGGCACATCTGGAAAAGTAACCAAGGTGAATGTGGCGGTTGGCGATCAGGTGAAAAAGGGCCAGGTGCTCGCCACTTTAGATATGCAAGCCTTGCAAAATGCAGTTGCCACTGCTCAAGCGTCGCTGCACAGCGCTCAAGCTGGATTGCAGGCGCTGCAAAATGGGCCAACTGATGCATCTTTAGCCGCACAGCAAGCAGCTGTCGACAAAGCGTTGTCTGATCTGGGCACTGCGCAGTCGAACTTGCAGACTGCCAAGCAAAATGCAGATCAAGGTTATCTGCAGAGCCAACTGAATGCTGCCACGCAGTCCGTACAAACTGCACAAGCAAATTACGATGCGATTTCCAAAGCTGGCGACGCCACGCAAATGACTTTCGCCAAGGCGCAATTGGATAATGCAACTACCAATTACAAAACGGCTTTATCGCAATTAAATAATCTAGCGCAATTGCAGCAGCAAGCAGCAACCGCTCAAACGGCAGTGGACACGGCGCAGCGAAATTATGACCTCGCAGTTATCCAGTTGAACCAATTGAAGCAACCTGCTTTACAAACGGATATTGACCAAAAGCAGGCATCTGTTCAATCCGCACAAATCGCCTTTCAGAATGCGCAGCTCAATTTATCTCAAGGCAGTTTGACAGCGCCATTTGACGGCGTCATTACGAATGTTGTCCCGCATGAAGGGGAGCAAATTGGGGGCTCAAGCACTGCAATTTCCGTAATGACAACAGAAAACGGACTGCAGATAACTGTTCCTGTCGATGATTCTGATATTTCCAGTGTTAAAGCTGGTCAACAATCCATCATTACGCTGGATTCGCTGCCAGGCGTCAATTTTACAGGCAAAGTGTCGATTATTGCACCGGTTGGCACATCGACCAACGGGATTACTACTTTTCCGGTAACGATTGCTTTAAGTGCATCTGATCCGAATATCAAAAGATTGATTCCCGGTCAGAATACAAACGTTTCCATTGTAGTCGATTCCAAGACGGGCGTCTTGACCGTGCCGGATGCAGCGATTCAGGGCCAGGGAAAAAATAAGTATGTCCAGGTTTATCAGAGTGCAACAACACCGCCTAAATCTGTCCAAATCCAAACCGGACTTGACGATGACCGCAATACTGAAGTGATTTCCGGCCTGACAGAGGGCCAGGAAATCGTCGTTGGAACCCGTGCTGCGGGAGGATCGAATGCGGGCGGCAGCAACCGTGCGACGACTGGAACTGGCGGATTAGGCGGTGGCGGTATCGGTGGTATTGGCGGCGGCGGATTTGGTGGTGGCGGCGGCGGTCGAGGCGGTACCATAACAACAGTTCCAAAGGGTGGCGGCAACTAATGATCCGCATTGAAAATCTGCGCAAAACCTATGCGACGGGTGACGTTGAGGTGCACGCTTTGAATGGAGTAAACCTGGTGATCGACGAACATGAATTTGTCGCCATTATGGGTCCGTCCGGCTCAGGCAAGTCCACCATGATGAACGTGCTCGGCTGTCTGGATAAGCCTACATCAGGCACATATATTTTGGACGGCATCGATGTAATTGCTGCTTCGCAGAATCAATTGTCTGAAATACGCAACCGTAAAATAGGATTTATTTTCCAAAGCTTCAATCTGCTTAAGCGAACGACTGCGCTGGAGAATGTCGAACTGCCGATGCTCTATGCAGGCGGATCGGCGAAGCAGCGCCACGAAAAAGCGGCCTACTGTCTGGAACTCGTCGGTCTCACAGACCGGATGCATCATAAGCCGAATGAATTATCCGGAGGGCAGCAGCAGCGAGTGGCCATCGCGCGCGCGTTGATGAATGATCCGGCGATCATCCTGGCTGACGAACCGACTGGGAACCTGGATACGAAATCTTCGGTGGAGATTATGTCGATATTTCAGCAGTTAAATGATGCCGGACATACGATTGTCGTTGTCACACATGAACCAGAAATTGCTCAGCATACCAAACGATCCGTCTGGTTTCGTGATGGCTCAGTATCCTCAGACGAGCCAGTGGCTGAGCGGCGTTTTGCGGAAGGGCCGGACCTGCAGCTGACCAGGCATCAAGAGCGCAAGGGGGAGGGCGCATGAATATTTTCGAGTCGTTTCGCATCTCGTTTCGAAGCCTGCTCGCAAATAAGCTGCGATCGTTTCTGACGATGCTAGGTATTATCATTGGGGTTGGTGCAGTGATCATCATGGTGTCGATCGGTGAAGGCACAAACCAGGTGGTCACGCAGCAAATCCAAAGCTTGGGATCGAATTTAATTACCATTTCACCAGGCGCCGTGTCGTCAGGCGGCGTATCGCAAGGCAGCGGCAGCGCACAAACGCTCAAAATGGCTGACGTGGATTCCATTAATCAACTGGACGCGGTCGCAGCAGCCGCTCCTTCCTATCAAGGCAGATACCAGGTGGCTGTTGCCGGGAAAAATACGAACACGACAGTGACTGGCACCTCAGCGAACTTCACGCAAGTCAAAAGCTGGCCGATGCTGTCTGGCAGATTCATTACAGATGATGATGTAACCAATGGCACCAAAGTAGCTGTGCTTGGGACGACCACAGTAGGCAATTTGTTTGGAAATTCGAATTACGACCCTGTTGGACAGATGGTGAAAATCAACAATGTTCCTTTCACTGTAGTTGGGGTGTTGTCGTCCAAAGGGGCCTCCGGTTTCCAAGACCAGGATGACGCCGTTTATATCCCAATCAACACGTATCGCAGTCGTTTCCTTGGCGGAAAAAGCCGGGACAGCATTCAACAAATTTTAGTGGAGGCCAAATCCGCAGACCAGATTAACCAGGCGATCAACGAAATGGAGTTCACACTCCGGCAAAATCACAAGCTTGGTTTTACCAAGCCAGACGATTTCTCCATCCGAAATTTCGCTGATATTCTGGCCAGCGCCCAGGCGTCCACACAAACGATGACCCTGTTTTTAGGTGGAGTAGCCGCGATTTCTTTGCTCGTTGGCGGCATTGGGATCATGAACATCATGCTGGTATCAGTGACGGAACGGACGCGGGAAATTGGGATTCGCAAGGCCATTGGCGCCAAGGAACGCGACCTGCTGTTTCAATTCCTAATTGAGGCGGTCACGTTGGCAGTGCTTGGCGGCGCAGTCGGGGTAGCGATTGGGTACATTGGATCGGGCAACATCGGCAATTTGATGCACACGCCGACCTCCGTCCCCTTAAACGCAGTCGTGCTGTCTGTCGTGTTCTCAGCGGCAATCGGCATTATTTTCGGTGTGGTTCCGGCCCGCAAAGCATCCAAACTGGATCCGATCGAGGCATTACGTTATGAATAACAGGAACTGGAGGATACACATGAAACTGAAATGGTCATCACTACTAACTGGAATGGTGCTTGGAAGCATAGGTACCGCAGCCATCGGGACGGTTGCTGCCGCGTCCGCCGATGGATTTCAGGTTTCTTTAGCGGATGTGAAATTGCTTATTAACGGTGTGGACAAAACAAACGGCGGCTCCTTCTTTAACGGGGAAACCAATGTGCCGGTAGCGTTTACATTTGGCGATTCGACTTATGTTCCGCTGCGATATGTGTCTCAGGCGTTAGGTTACGCGGTGAATTGGGATCAGAATTCGAAAACCATTACGATCGGATCAGGTTCGCAGTCTCCTCCCTCGGGCAGCTTCGCAAATAATCAGAAATTTGTTCCACCAGGTCGCCAAGGGTTAGGTGATATTGCCTACCTGTCATCTGATGTTTACTCAGGGACAGATTCCGATCTGTTGGTAGTGAAATTGGCTTACGAAAATGCGGATACGAACACATGGAACTTCGGCAATTATGCGGTGTCGTTTAGGCGCTCAGATGGATCCACTTATTCATCTGCTTCCAATTTGCCGGCAAACTCAGAAGCGAATGTGGATCCGAAGACCTCTCGTGTAGTCGCATATTCAGCATCAGTGCCCAAAGGCAGCAAGGCATCGGATTACAAGATGCTTCTGTCGAACTATGATTTTTCACAGCAACCCGCGGCTGTGTCACAATTAGCAGCTGCTCAGCTGACAGACAGCACCACAAGCGCCAACCTTTTTAATGCCGGTGATACTGCAAACGTATCGCTTGCTCCTTATAGCTTGTCATTTACTGCCACACAAAACCTGGGTACTTCCCGCGGGCAGGCAACGCAATCCTATCAGGCCAACATTGCCTACAGCAAGCCCGGTGGCGCTGTTTCTT
>JAQBPP010000267.1 GCA_028287455.1 Bacilli bacterium
GCATACAACTGAATAGTGAAGCGATGAAGTGGTTCAGTAGACTGCAGACGATACTTCCAGAGAGCCGGTGGAAGGTGCAAACCGGTAGTAGTATGCAGTTGAATTACAACCTTGGAGCTATAGGGGGCGACCCGTTATCGACGCAGAGAGTGAGTTTCGCCCGTAAGCGTAGGCGAAACTAATAAGGGTGGTACCGCGAGCATCTCGTCCCTTTCCTGGGATGAATGGGCTCGTTTTTTTGTTTTTTACCGGCAGCAGGTAAATTAAATGTTCTGATCAGATGAGCGAGTGGAGGAGTATACAATGATTTTAGTAATGAAGAGTACGGCGACCGAGCAGGAAATTAAGGAAACGATCAACTACCTGGAGCAGCGCGGCGTGCGTGTGAATTTGTCCAAGGGCGAGCAAGTTACCGTAATTGGTTTGATTGGCGACAAGCGCGTGCTGCAGGAGCTGCCAGTGGAATCTTTGCCCGGAGTTGACCGTTGCGTGCATGTAACACACCCTTTCAAGTTGGCCAGTCGCGATTTCCATCCGGACAATACGATCGTTCACGTAGGAAACATTGAAGTAGGCGGCGAACACACCGTGATTATGGCGGGCCCTTGTTCGGTGGAAAGCCGGTAACAACTGCTGGAAGCAGCGCATTATGTAAAAGAGACTGGCGCACAAATGCTGCGCGGCGGCGCATTCAAACCCCGTACTTCTCCTTATGCTTTTAACGGGCTGAAAGAAGAAGGATTAAAAATCATGGCAGAAGCGCGTGAACAAACCGGATTGAAAATCGTCTCTGAATTGATGGATGTCGAAAATCTGGATATGTTTCTCGAGTATGTGGACGTTATTCAGCTCGGTGCACGCAATATGCAAAATTTCCCGCTGTTAAAAGCGGTTGGTGAAATCAGAAAGCCTGTTCTGCTTAAGCGCGGGCTGTCTGCAACCATTGAAGAGTGGTTGATGGCTGCTGAATATGTCATGTCTGGCGGAAATGACCAAGTGATGTTGTGTGAGCGCGGCATTCGAACATTTGAAACCTATACGCGCAATACATTGGATCTCAATGCGGTTCCGGTTGTGAAACATCTTAGCCACTTGCCGGTGATCGTGGATCCTTCACACGGCATTGGAATTTCACAGTATATCCCGGTAATGGCACGTGCAGGCCTTGCGGTTGGTGCAGACGGCTTGATTATCGAAACTCACCCGCATCCGGAACAAGCGTTGTCAGACGGTGCACAATCTCTAACGCCGGCTGTATATGACAGCATGATGCAAGATCTAAGCAAAATTGCTGAAGTGTTGGGACGTCCCTTTCGGCAGCAAGCAGCGATCAAGTAAGCTAAAATTAGAATGACGGCTCCCGGCCAACTGTGCCGGGGGCTTTTTTCAGCATTGTGTTTTAAAATATGTTAAACTAGAACGTGTGTACGTATTTTGGGATTTATTTACTTCTTTTCAGGAAAGGTGGTTTAACTAGTGACTAGTCGCCCTGGCAACTTCCAGCTGGTCTCTGAGTATTCACCGACCGGAGATCAACCCAAAGCAATTGAGGCCCTGGTTCAAGGGATTGAAGGCGGCATCCGGGATCAGATTTTGCTTGGCGTGACCGGATCGGGCAAAACATTCACAATGGCAAACGTTGTGGCTCGGATTAACAAGCCAACGTTAGTGCTTGCACATAATAAAACATTAGCTGCACAGCTATGCGCAGAGTTTAAAGAGTTTTTCCCTGATAGTGCAGTCGAATACTTTGTGTCCTATTATGATTACTATCAACCGGAAGCCTACATTCCGTCTTCCGATACCTTTATAGAAAAAGACTCGTCAATCAACGACGAGATCGATAAACTGCGTCATGCCGCGACATCTGCACTGCTGGAACGAAACGATGTATTGATTGTTGCTTCAGTGTCTGCTATCTATGGATTGGGTTCGCCGATTGAATACGGGGCTCATATGCTGTCGCTGCGTACCGGCGACGAGAAGTCGCGGCAGTCTATTTTGCACCGACTGGTCGATATCCAGTATGAGCGAAACGACATGAATTTCGTGCGCGGCACTTTTCGGGTGCGCGGTGATGTGGTGGAGATTTTCCCGGCCTCGCGTTCCGAGCGGGCATTTCGCGTGGAATTGTTTGGTGATGAAATTGAACGCATCACGGAAATCGACGTACTGACAGGCGAAGTAGTGGCAACACGCCAGCAAGTTACTGTTTTCCCGGCTTCCCACTTCGTGACCTCCGGAGACAAGATGGAGGAGGCGATCAAGAGCATTCGTGAAGAATTGGCCCAGCGTCTGGAAGGATTCCGTCAGGAAGGCAAGCTGCTGGAAGCGCAACGCCTGGAGCAAAGAACGAATTACGACCTGGAAATGATGCAGGAAATCGGTTTCTGCTCAGGCATTGAAAACTATTCACGGCATATGGAAGGACGTTCACCCGGTTCAGCGCCGTATACACTGCTGGATTATTTTCCAAAGGACTTCTTACTGCTGGTCGACGAATCCCATTCGTCGATCCCACAGGTCGGCGCCATGTACAACGGAGACCGCGCGCGCAAAGAAACGCTGATTCAACATGGATTTCGGCTGCCCTCCGCTGCGGACAACCGGCCGCTGAAGTTCGAGGAGTTTGAGCAAAGGATTAACCAAACGATCTTCGTCTCCGCTACTCCTGGCCCTTATGAATTGAACAAGACAGACAAAGTAGTGGAACAAATCATCCGTCCCACTGGACTGCTTGACCCAGTCATTGAAGTCAGACCGATTAAAGGTCAAATTGATGACCTGGTGGGCGAAATCAATAAACGAATTAAAAAAGATGAGCGCGTGCTGGTAACCACTTTAACCAAAAAGATGTCCGAAGATCTATCTGATTACTTCAAAGAGCTTGGCATGAAGGTCAAATATTTGCATTCAGATATTAAAACTTTGGAACGCATGGAGATTTTACGGGATCTGCGTTTAGGAACCATCGATGTACTGGTCGGGATTAACCTGCTGAGAGAGGGGCTGGATTTACCTGAGGTCTCTTTGGTAGCCATCCTCGATGCGGACAAAGAAGGTTTCCTGCGGGCGGAGCGATCGCTCATTCAGACGAGTGGCAGAGCTGCGAGAAACGTTGAAGGCCTTGTAATTATGTATGCGGACTCGATCACACGGTCGATGAATGCTGCAATCTCTGAAACGAACCGCCGCCGCCAGATCCAACTTCAGCATAATGAACAGCATGGCATTACGCCGCGCACTATACAAAAAGCTGTTCGCGATGTGATAGAAGCCACGCGTACGAAACAGACTGGTAAGGTGACCAACACCAACCTCTTCCAACAGGCTCAGAAAATGTCCAAACAAGAACGGCACCAATTAATCGCACAACTGGACAAGGAAATGAAAGACGCAGCCAAATCGTTGCAGTTTGAACGTGCGGCAGAATTGCGCGATTTGATTATTGAATTGAGTGCATAGGCGAAAGGAAGTCTGGAATGAGCAATAATATCGTGGTCAAAGGTGCACGTTCTCATAATTTGAAAAATATTGATGTAACCATTCCAAGGGATCAATTTGTTGTGCTGACCGGATTATCGGGGTCAGGCAAATCCTCTTTGGCATTCGACACGATTTATGCGGAAGGGCAGCGCCGCTACGTCGAATCGTTGTCCGCCTATGCGCGGCAATTTCTGGGTCAAATGGATAAGCCCGATGTGGATTCCATTGAAGGGTTGTCACCAGCGATTTCGATCGATCAAAAGACGACCAGTCGCAATCCAAGGTCCACTGTGGGCACAGTGACCGAGATTTACGACTATCTGCGTCTGCTGTTTGCACGCATCGGCAGGCCTCATTGCCCCAATTGTGATATCCCCATTACGTCGCAAACCATTGAACAAATGGTTGACCGATTGCTGGAATTGCCTGAGCGGACTCGTTTGCAGATTTTTGCGCCGCTTGTGCGCGGACGCAAGGGAGAGCACAGCAAAATCCTGGAAGATATTCAGAAGCAGGGATACGTCCGGGTAAGAGTAGACGGAGAAATCCGGGAAGCCACTGAACAGATAGATTTGGAGAAAAACAAGAAGCATACGATTGAAGTGGTGGTCGACCGGATTGTAATCAAAGAGGATGTCGCTACACGGCTGGCCGATTCGCTTGAGACCGCATTGAATCTGGCTGGCGGCACCGTTTCAGTTGGCATTGTTTCGGTCGGCTCGGAACAATCTGGCGCTGAACAAGTGCCGGAAGAATTTATATTCTCGCAAAAAATGGCCTGTCCGCAGTGCGGTTTCGCAATGGAAGAATTGTCACCGCGCATGTTTTCTTTCAACTCGCCTTACGGGGCATGCGAAACCTGTACCGGATTGGGAACGAATATGGAAATCGATCTTGACCGTGTAATTCCTGATCGATCCAAGCGGCTCGCGGAGGGTGCGATTGTGCCTTGGGCAGGCGGTGCATCCAACTATTATCCGCAATTGTTGGAATCTGCTTGCAGGGCGTTTGGTATTGATTATGAAAACACTCGGGCAGCGGATATCAGCAAGACGGATTTGGATCGTCTGCTTTATGGCGACTCCTCGCGCAAG
>JAQBPP010000269.1 GCA_028287455.1 Bacilli bacterium
AACATTAGCTTCCAAGTTGATTTTACGAAACTGGTATTACGTGACATCCACATGAAAATTCGTTATTCTACATGGGATGAATTCTATACAGCAATTCAGGTGCAGGAGTTGATAAATTATGAAGCCCGCCATTGCAATATTCGGCAACATCTTTGTTGATCTAAAAGGAATTGCAAGCGGTCCAGTATACTCAAACAGCAAAAATGTCGGTTGCCTGCAGATTGTTCATGGCGGTGCTGCACGCAATGCAGCCCACAATTTAGCGATCCTTGGCGCAGATATCCGGTTTATCTCTTCCTATACTGCCGATGGAACCGGATCTGATGTTTTTTCTACACTTGAGCAAGCTGGTGTAGATGTGTCTTATTTGCGCCCTTATCCCAAGCAGGGTATGGGAC
The DNA here is from genome assembly GCA_028287455.1 of Bacilli bacterium. Classification (GTDB taxonomy): domain Bacteria; phylum Bacillota; class Bacilli; order Tumebacillales; family JAQBPP01; genus JAQBPP01. The sequence continues at coordinate 399 of JAQBPP010000269.1, forward strand.
GCTGGGTCGCTGTGCTGAATGGGGACGGGGAGTTGATTGCTTCTGTCTCTGAGCAACCTTCGTTAGTATATCAAGAAGAGACAATCCTAGATCAATTGGAGGCAGCTATTCAAAACTGCCAGGTGGTGGGACTTGATATCGGCATTTCCAAAAGGGTCAATCAAGCAGCAGCGGCAGCGTGCAGACGACAAGGCATCCCGCTGTACGGCCTGGTCGGAAACCTGGATGTACTTACTAAGGATCCCAGCTCGCTGGGAGGATTTCATACGTTTGTTTGCAACCTGGAAGAAGCGGAAATCCTGGTGCGTCAAACCTGCCAGGCGGATTCTGGATGGGAGGAATGTGCACTTTATCGTCTTGCCGAATTCGGACCGAAGTGCATTGTACTTACTATGGCGGAACAAGGTGCGGTTTATCTGGACACTGCAACCAACACGATTGGACATGTACCTGCCCTGCCCGTTAAACTGGTTGACAGTACTGGGGCAGGCGACAGTTTTTTTGCCGGTTTACTTTATGCTGCCGGTTCTGGTATGAGTTTGTGCGCAGCTGTATCCTATGCTTCTTCGGTAGCTGCACAAGTGGTTGCAGTAGAAGGCAATATACTGAAACAATCGGTTGCGCTTTAGAATGATCTGAAATCTGTTTAGGAGGTTTGTCTTATGAATAAAACAGGCTGGCAAAAATCATCCTGGATCCTCATTATCGGTGATATTGTGCTGTTTTTGTTATTTGCGCTGCTCGGGCGAAATCAGCATTCCGAAGCTGTTTCTACAGGCTCATTGTTGTTAACCAGCCTGCCTTTTATAGTCGGGTGGCTCATCGTGGGCGGGTTGTTTCGAAGCTGGAGTGAGCGATCCATTAGTTCAGTTGGAACTGCCGTATTGTTTGTGTTAAAAACGTGGGTGATCGCAGGACCGCTCAGTCTCGGTCTGCGAGCACTGTTTTTGTGGCGGGGGATTCCAGTTGCATTTGCAATTGTGGCACTGCTGGTTAATTTCATATTCTTGACGATCTGGAGGATCCTTGCGGTCTATCTGCTGAAAAAACGACCAGAATAGGGGTGGGTGGCGATGTTTGCATGCCCTGTACTTAAAGTCATTTCATTCGATCACGGAGAGGTTCGATTGTACGATTTCGCCTGTGTTTCCAAGCTTTATCCTCAGATGAGCAATGTTGTCTTCATTGATACTACAGGACACATTGTCTGGTATGCGGAACTGCCAAGTCCCAATAATTTATACATTGGCATGGGCAGTGAAGAGCAGGGCATTTGGTGCGGCACGCTGGATTCGATCGTTTGCAGCATGGATTTGGCCACCGGCAAGATCATTAAGAAAAACCAAATTCACTAATTGTATATAAAAACTGGGTGAACTGAGTCCCGGCACTGCTCGTGTGGATTCGTTCACCCGCTCTCTTTAATCTGCTCGAAAATCAAGCTGGTCGTGCCTTGTGCCAGGCAATTACCTCTTTGTAAGGAATGGAACCTCCAAACAGATCCAGCGCGCTGCCGATTGTCAGATCCACTTTGCCCTGACCTAGTGTGTTCACCAGATCCAGATCAGACAATGCTTTTACCCCGCCTGCATAGGTGGTAGGAATTGAAGCCCCATCTCCCAATAAAGAAACCAACTGTTCTTCAATCCCCCTGCACATGCCTTCCACATCTACTGCATGAATTAGAAATTCAGCGCAATATCCCGCCAGGTCTCTTAGATGGTCTGGATTGATTTCATAGTCAGTGAACTTCTGCCACCGATCAGTTACCACATAATAGCGATCATTACGTTTACGACAGCTTAAATCCAGCACTAATCGCTGTCGACCTACAAGCGCTGATAATGTCTTCAGTCGTGCAAAATCGATCGTACCTTCCCGAAACACATAAGAAGTGACGATCACATGACTGGCCCCTGCTTCCAGGTAGCGCAGCGCGTTATCTGGCGTAATTCCACCGCCGATTTGGAGTCCGCCGGGATAAGCGCGCAAAGCGGCCATTGCCGCCTGCTCGTTTCCAGGCCCTAATTGAATAACGTGTCCGCCTGTTAAATGGTCATTCTTATATAAAGCGGCAAACTCTGCAGCAGACAGCTCCGACTCAAAGTTGGTCACCAGCGAACCTGTTTGTTGATCCAGGAGCGTCGATCCAACAATTTGCTTCACTTTGCCATTGTGCAGGTCAATACAAGGTCTAAACTTCATTTTCTACATCCCTTCAGTTAAACGCAAAAAGGCATTCACATCCTGCAGCGTTAAATCAATCGCACTTTGCCAGAACTCACTGCGCGTTAAATCTACTCCCAAATGTTTCTCAGCCAATTGTTCGACTGTCATACTGGCAGTATCTTGCAGCAATTCGACGTATTTGTCAGCGAAGCGCGCTCCTTCCTGCCTTGCACGCGCATAAATGCCGCTGCTGAACAAATAACCAAACGTATACGGAAAGTTATAAAACGGAATATCAGTAATGTAAAAATGTAATTTAGATGCCCAGAATAACGAGTGGTAACTGCCTAATGAGTCATGATAAGCCTTTTTCTGAGCGGTCAACATCAATTCATTCAATTCGTCGGTGCTGATCAAACCTTCTTTACGCTGTTCATAAAAGCTGGTTTCAAATAAAAACCGAGCATGAATGTTCATATAAAACGAGATGCTGCTCTGAATCTTCTCATCAAGCAGCGCCAAATGCTCTGCCGGATCAGCTGCGTTTTGGATGGCCGCATCAATCACAATTAGTTCCGCAAAAGTAGAGGCGGTCTCCGCAACATTCATTGCGTAATTTTGCGCCAGCGGCGGTAATTCATCCATCACGTGCTGATGATATGCATGACCTAATTCGTGGGCCAAAGTACTTACATTATCTGTCGTCCCGGAAAACGTCATAAATATACGTGATTGTTTGTTAAGCGGAAATGCAGTGCAAAAGCCGCCCGGACGTTTGCCAGGACGATCTTCCGCCTCTATCCATCTATTTTCAATTGCTTGTTCAGCGAAGTTAGCCAGATCAGGGCTGAACTGATGGAATTGTTTCACAATGAACTCGCCTGCTTCTTCATAAGTGAACGTTTTATTAGTCTGGCTTAATGGCGCTGCCACATCCTGCCAGCCCAGTTTTTCCATCTTCAGGAGCCCAGCTTTGCGCTGCAGATACTGAACAAATGGCGCTTTATTCTGTTCAATCACATTCCAAATGGTTTGCAGAGTCTCCGCTGACATTCGGTTGATATCAAGCGGCTCCTTTAACACTGAATCCCACTTGCGATGGCTGTATAGAGCAAGACGAAAACCGGCCATATGGTTGAGCGCCGCTGCGCATAATTCCGCTGCATCTGCCCATGCGTCTTCCCACTTGGCAAACATTTCGGCGCGCACATGCGGATCTGAGTGGGAAAGCCGATTAAACGCCTGTCCGACTGATAAAGTAGTTTGAGCGCCCTCTTCTTCAACCGGGATAGCGATACGGCCTACAATAGTGTCATAAAGCTCCGACCAGCCATGGTAGCCATCGACAGCGAGGTCATTTACAAGCGATTCCAGCTCTGGCGACATCTTTTCTCTTGCCAAACGTCTTCGTTCTTCTAACGGAAAAGCAATCGCGTGCAGTTCGGGATCCTGCAGAGCATCGTGCCACTGTTCATCTGGAATCGCAATAAGCCACTCTTCCAGCGCAGTCAACAAGGATTGAAAAGCAGCCGACAACTGCGTCACACGTCCATTTAGCTTCCTGGCTGCCTGGTCCTTCACATCTTGCGCGCCAAGACAACCGGTAAATGACTGCGCCTCGATCAGTTCATTCGTTAGTTGCTGCAATCGGTTAATGACCGGTTTGACCGCCGCGGGGTTTGTTTCTGCAGCAGTTTTCAGTGCGGAGATTTGTGCCTGAAGCTCGTCGATCCCTTGGTCCAATTCATCCAAAAATGTGCGAAATTCAGTTGAGCTGCTCCCGCCTGGAAAAAATGTATCCAGTTCCCACCTTTTGCTTAATGCTTTCATGCTCTGCCCCTTTCTGATTTAAACTAATCCCTTTTCTCTATGTTATTTCGTTTACTCCGGTTTATTATAGGAAGATTCGATAATCGCTCCCCCTAAACACGCTTGCCCTTGATAGAAAACCACTGCTTGTCCAGGCGTAATTGCTCTCTGCGGCTCATCAAACACCACTTCACACTCGTTCCCAGGTTTCACATACACCGTCACCCCTTGATCTGGCTGACGGTAACGAAACTTCGCCGTACAGTTTATCACAGAGTCCCGTTGTTGTTCGCTGATCCAGTGCAGATCGGTCGCATACAGGCCGTCGGAGTATAAACTGGGATGATGAAATCCTTGCTCGACGAACAAAACATTTTCTGCCAAATTCTTGCCCACCACAAACCAGGGCTCGCCAGTTCCAGAGCCGCCGATGCCGAGCCCATGACGTTGACCTAACGTGTAATACATTAAGCCGTCGTGAGTGCCCTTGACCTCGCCAGACAGCGTGGACATCTTGCCTGGCTGCGCAGGGAGATAGTGGCTGAGAAACTCTTTAAAATCGCGTTCACCGATGAAGCAGATCCCAGTACTGTCTTTTTTGTTCGCTGTAGCAAGTCCTGCCTCTTTGGCAATCTCACGCACTTTCGCTTTTGGCAAATGACCGATCGGGAAAAGGGATTTGGCCAATTGATACTGGCTCAGCGCGTTTAAAAAGTAGGTCTGATCCTTATTCTCATCCAGGCCGCGCAGCAATCGATGCTCGCCATCCTGGACATCCAATCTGGCATAGTGGCCGGTTGCTACATAGTCGGCGCCGAGGGCCACTGCCTGTTCCAGAAATTCTTTGAACTTGATTTCCTTATTGCACATGACGTCAGGATTTGGCGTGCGCCCTTTTTGATATTCCTCTAAAAAATATTTAAAGACTTTGTCGTAATACTCCTTCTCGAAGTTGACAGAGTAATAGGGAATGCCGATTGATTCGCAAACCCGCCTGACATCGGCAAAATCTTCGGTTGCCGTGCAGTACCCGGTGTCATCCGTATCATCCCAATTCTTCATAAAAACGCCGATCACGTCATAGCCTTGCTGCTTTAACAACAAAGCAGCAACAGAAGAGTCCACTCCTCCAGACATGCCGACAACTACACGCGTTTCTGCTGGACTTTTGTCCATGCTGCTGCACCACCTTTATCTAGAACCGATCCTGGAGCTAAAGATGGGCCCTAAGCCAATCCATTATACTCGCCAAATGATCTACACTCGACACGAAAAACAGCAGGAATCGATCTTGCCAGCCAATCGTTTGATTCGTTGTTAACGTCACTGCCTGTGCATGCGACGTATGGACGACCAGATCCTCAGAGGATACTTGTTCCGGATGATCC
>JAQBPP010000303.1 GCA_028287455.1 Bacilli bacterium
GACTTTTTGTTACGTGCCATGCGGGCCTCTTTTCTCGTGATGGGGCCGCTTTAGGCACGGATGGGAAAAGCGACTGTCGCTTTGCCAGGCGGCTGCACCATTGGCGCTCGCCCTGTGGATTTCCATATTAAAGGGTTCGAAGCGATGGGAGCCAAAATTGATGTGCACAATGGGTATGCAGATGCCACAGTACCTTCAGGTAAACTGCACGGCGCATCTATTTATTTGGACATGCCAAGCGTTGGGGCAACACAAAACTTAATGATGGCGGCAAGTCTCGCTAAAGGACGCTCAGTGATTGAAAATGCGGCCAAGGAGCCAGAAGTCGTTGACCTTGCGATTTTCCTGAATAAAATGGGGGCGAACATTCGTGGCGCCGGCACGGACATGATCCGTATCACAGGCGTCGACAAGCTTGTTGGCACCAATCATACCGTGATCCCAGACCGAATTCAGGCGGGCACGATCATGATCGCAGCTGCAGCAGTAGGTGGAAATGTCTATCTGGAGGGCGCCATATCGGATCACCTTAAAGCATTGATAGCCAAGCTGCAGGAAGCAGGCGTGCGGATCGAAGACGACGTGAACGGAATCCGAGTGATCTCTGGCGGATCCGCCTATCTAAAACCAGTCGATGTGAAAACACAGGTTCATCCGGGCTTTCCAACTGATCTGCAGGCACCGATCATGGCGCTGTTGACAAAAGTACCGGGATCTTCTTTGATGACAGAGACAGTATTTGAGAATCGGTTTATGCAGGTACCGGAACTGCAAAGAATGGGTTCCGAAATTCGGATCGAAGGTCGCAGCGCCTTAATAGACGGAGTGCCTTCCCTCACTGGCGCAAAAGTTACCGCATCCGATTTGCGCGCTGGAGCTGCTCTGGTAATTGCAGGCATGATGGCAGGCGGCACAACAGAAGTACACGGATTACTACATATTGATCGTGGCTATGCCGAATTGGATGAAACATTGCGCAAATTAGGCGCGGATATTAGACGTGTAACATAGCTGGAAGGAGGGTATGCGATGAAGCAGTATCTCGATCTGATCAGTCATGTACTGAATCACGGTACGGTGAAAGAAGACCGCACCGGCACGGGAACGATTTCCTCATTCGGTTACCAGATGCGATTCGATCTGGCCGAGGGTTTCCCGCTGGTTACCACTAAGAAACTGACTTTCAGACTGATTTTGTCTGAACTGTTGTGGTTTATTTCTGGCAATACAAACATTCGTTATCTGTTGGAGAACAGGAATCATATCTGGGATGAGTGGGCTTATGAAACCTATAAGAACAGTGATAGCTATCGCGGCGAAACCATCCAACAATTCGCAGAACAAATAAAAAACGATGAATCGTTCGCTAATACGTGGGGCGATCTGGGTCCCGTTTACGGCAAACAATGGCGCAGCTGGACAACTGCTGATGGCCGTTCAGTCGACCAGTTGGCTGCCGTTGTCGAACAAATTAAGAAAAACCCGAATTCACGCCGATTGATGGTCGTCACCTATAACCCTGGAGAGGTAGAGGAGATGGCATTGCCGCCGTGCCACTCGTTATTTCAGTTCAATGTGGCGAATGGGAAGTTGTCGTGCCAGCTTTATCAGCGGTCTGCTGACATTTTTCTTGGGGTTCCTTTTAATATAGCAAGCTATGCACTCTTGACCCTGATGATTGCGCACGTCACGGGTCTTGAACCGGGAGAATTTATACATACACTTGGTGACGCTCACATTTACAGCAATCACATTGATCAGTGCAAGCTGCAGCTGACGCGCGAGCCCTATCCTTTGCCTAAAATCAGGTTGAACCCCGCTGTCAAAAGTCTGTTTGACTTCAAGCTGGAAGATGTGGAGCTGGTGGACTATCAAGCCCACCCGCAGATCAAAGGGGAAATTTCTGTCTAATGATAAGTCTAATTGTTGCGATGGCTGAAAATCGAACAATCGGTTTAAATGGACAAATACCATGGCGTATACCTGGCGAGCAGGCGTACTTCAAACGTGTCACAATGGGCCATTCGATTGTAATGGGCCGGAAAACATATGAATCGATTGGCAAACCGCTGCCTGGGCGGACAAACTATATACTTACACGAGATCGGCAGTTTTCTGCAGATGGCTGCCACGTTGTACATGAGATTGAGACCATCCTTGAACTGTCAAAGACGGATGAGGTGTTTGTAATCGGTGGCGCTGAGGTGTATAACTTCTTTTTCCCGTATGCCGATAAGGTCTATCTCACGTTGGTCCATGCCGAATTCGACGGCGATGCGTTTTTTCCAGAGTTAGATGACAGCTGGGAATTGATTGAATCGCAGGAAGGACCAAGCGACGTAATGACCCACACTTTTAATGTTTATAGTAAATAGGATAGTCAGCCTCAATACAAGGTGGGATAATCGATTATAATCTTACATTCGATAGATGAAATTCCGAAAAATATGACCGATCAAGAGGCGGCTGAGTTTTGGTCAACTCATGCGATGAGTGAGGAATTACTTGAATCGGTGGCTGTGGATGAAGATGATGAT
>JAQBPP010000337.1 GCA_028287455.1 Bacilli bacterium
TTCTTCATGCCAAACTCTCCTGATTATAAACAATCAATGATCCTGCTGCTTCATCATGTTTGCCATCAATCACAAATTGAACTTCACCTTCAGCAATGAGAAGCAGCTCGGTCACATGGGTATGGCAATGAAGCGGTTTAAAGAAGGGTTCTGTACCAAAGGTGCGAACCGTGCCAATGTAATGCATAGTGGGCTGTAGTCCCCAACGCAATGAGGGCATAGACTCTTATTCGACTCCCAACAGGTATCGTGCTGCTGGAGATAATCGATCATAGTCCTTTTTTCAGGAACTCCAGCTGATTGTACTGCTGTGGGAATTCCCTGGCCACGTAGCTAGGATGCAGAACCCTTCATTTTAATTGGGTGCGGTTTTGCGTTCCACCGTGCCACAAATGCCAGTTATAAACGATGACAGCTCCTGCTTTCAGTTCCGGAATAATCTCATTCGGATGTGGTGCCATTGGATCCTCTATGTAATCCTTAACTGCTCCTGTGAATCGATGAGTTCCAGGCACAAGGCGCGTTGCCCCATTATTGAGCAAGTAGTCATCCAATAACCATAACGTGTTGATCCCGGTATAAGTTTCATCCGCTTGTCGGGCACGCCAATCTGCGTGAAGCTTTTGATGTCCTTCACCGGGCAATGCATCCCTGGCATTAATAGAATTCATTTTGAACTCCCTGCCAATGACATGATAGGCAGCAGCCAATATTTTGGGATGCGTCCATACTCTGTCCCAAACCTCACCTTTATTAATTAAATCGGACAGTCGACGTACTCCATTTTCTGTACCGAATACAAATTCAGTGCCACCCTTTTCCTTTTCGATCAATTCTTCAAATTTATTGCGCATTTCCTCCAGCCAATCGCGATCAATCAGATCCTCAAAAATGACATAGCCCTGCTCATCCAGATGCCCCTTCTCTTCAGATGACAATGTATTGTCTGATACTCCAAATTCAGTGAGTGCGTCTTGGATTGTATTGATTTTTAATTCTTCCAATTTAATATCCTCCTCAAGATCATACAATGTAATATTGATTTAAACTGATTTTATTCTGAAAAAGGAAATTGGGAAACGTATAATATTGACTAATGATATATGCGATATTGTCTTTTTTATGGCGGAGGCTCCTCATGCCGAGCTCTATATTTAGTGGGTGTGAATTCGTTTTGCTTTTACCTCAGTAGGAAAACAAAATTTCCATTCTACGCCAAACTTTTTCTTCCGCAGCTGCATCATGCCATGGAATAAAATGTGGATACATTACCTCATGCCAAAGATCCGGAGTGTTTTTTGTATGCAGAAGTCCCATCTGCTGACGATCATCTTTAATAGCCGGAAGCTCAAAATAAGAAAATAAATAGGTTTCGTGAGCGCCTATCAGATAAGTTTGATTAAAGCTTTCGTGCTGTTCCTCCTGTTTCTGATAATGATAAAAAATATAACTGCTGTACATATTCGGCCTGAGCACCGCTAACGACCCTATCCGTTCTTCCGCTTTTCTTTCTCCGCGATGTGAGTCTAGGTTGGACAATGTGCTGTCATGAAACACGTCCAGCATAGGTATGCTCCATCTAACTCCCGACCTATCTGGCCAAACTTCCAACAGATTTCTGCAGGCATCAGGCCAATCCCATACAAAGTTATCCGTTTCAGCCTCCACATAAATAAATAGCATTCGATCATAGCAGTACACACTGCTTGTCAATGCTCCGCAGTCGATTAACGACAACTCCCATTCTGTACTTTCATGCTCCAAGGCGGCAAGAAAGTCGTTCGCCATCCCGCGCTTGATGAAAGCCCTGTACATCCGCCGATTCATCTTCGTGTCTCCTTCAGACAGCGTAAAACCGTTTTGTATTCATTCTGCGAACGGCATTCAGTTGGTCCTCGTTCCAATTCTGCGGCAGCACCTTTTGAAATAAACGTATGACATCGTCATAGCTGCCTCCTTGCAACGCAACCGGCCAATCGCTGCCGTACATCATCCGCTGCGGGCCAAATGTTGTAGTCAAATAATCGATACAACGCTTCAAAACATGAGGATGAAAACCACCAGCCTGCGTAATCGTGCCTGAAACTTTTACCATGACTTGTGGAAAAGACGACAAAAGTCCCATCATAGCTTCCCATTGCTCATATAGCAACTTGCCGCTGGTCTCCAGCATGGGAGGAATGCCAAGATGATTAATGGCGACCTTCAGTCCCGGCACATGGTCTAACATTCGATGGACATTAGCAAGTTCGTGCGGTCTTGCCAATAAATCGATGGGGAACTCGTCCGCTTCCAGTTGAAGCAAACGGTTTAAGATAAGTTTTGTACGTCGTGCATCCGACTCTTGGAATACACTTCCGTTTAACCGTATGCCTGCAAATTTTGGATTTCGTGTCAACCTGTCGTAATCGTATTCGAAGGTAGCTCCAGCCATATCCATCCATCCGACAACACCCAATATCCAATGGTGTATTTGAGCTAATTCAAGCAAATAATCGGTTTCCGCCACCGTTGACGCCGCTTGAACCACGATTACTCCCTCCACTACGCACTGATCTAATAACGGTTTTAACTGTGCAGGCAACCAGTCTTGTGCCAAAATCTTATTATTCGTAGGAATCCATTGGTATTCACCGCGATCCAACCTCCAAAAATGAACATGGCAGTCTACATACATGTCGTTCTCTCCTTCATTGCCAGAGAGGCAATCCAATAAGGTTGCTGCTTGTTCAGCCAAATTGTTGGCCGTATAATGTAATCGTATTCCCCTTCAGAAGATGCCCATTTTCGAAACGAATCGCCGCGCGCCCATGCTCCAGGTTAAATCTGCCCAAGGTAGGATACCATTAGACCAGTCAGCAAAGGTAAGAAGCGGTATCCAACAGGGAACACGAACCGGATTAAAAGAAATTTTTCGATTCGCTTTGTCAATCTGTACGCCACCCAGTGCATAGGGTAACCAAATGGAAACAACCCCGCGCGGGTAATAATTCAAATGAGCCTGGGGAGACGCATCCACAAAGTA
>JAQBPP010000356.1 GCA_028287455.1 Bacilli bacterium
GCACATTGGCACAAGTCGTGCAAAAGATGCACTAATCAACTTCTTGCTCGATTCCCGCTGGTGTCCAACAACTACGCCGGCAAGTACATTCTATCCTTGATTTTTCGCAGATTCAGCTTCCCCCGCACGAAATAAATTGCGGGGGGTTTTTTTCTTCGGATGAGTGTTCAGTAGAGGGAATACAGTCTACATAAAAATAATTATGTTAACTCATTCTGATCATTTCATCCAAAATCTCATAGATGATCTGTTCTTCAACAGGGACGGAGAACGATCCGTCATCAAATTGTTTAACTTTGCCAATTCCCGATTGGAAAACAAAACGTATTTTTCCGCTGCGAACTTTCTTATCCGTATACATTTTATCAATTAGTTCCTTTGGGGTAATTGAATGCGGAATATTCAAGTTGAAGCCAGCTAACGCCAACAACTGTGTAATTCTGTTTACTTCTTGTTCGTGCAGATAACCAAGTTTGTTCGCGAGCCTTGCCTGGATTACCAAACCAATGGCGATTGCTTCTCCATGCAGCAGTTCGTAGTTGCTTAGTGTTTCGATAGCTCTGCCTGCAGTGTGACCCAGATTAAGAATCTGTCTTAAATTTGATTCTTTTTCATCTTTTTCTACTACTCCATATTTAATTTCACAATTTTTTAAAGCGAGATGCTCACAAACAGATGCATCCAGTATCAATCGGTCTGCCGTGAGGATCCGATTCATGTTTTGTTCCAGATACACAAAAAATTCATAATCCTGCATGCACGCATGTTTGATTGTTTCGGCCAGGCCGCTTCGAAATTCACGAATGGGTAACGAAGTCCAGGTATTTAAGTCGATATAAACTTTTCTCGGTTGATAAAAGGTGCCAATCAGATTGGTGGCAACAGGTGTGTTTACAGCCGTCTTTCCACCAACAGACGCATCGGCGGCTGACAACAACGTCGTGGAATAAGTCAGGTAGGGGATTCCTCTGCAAAAAGTGCTTGCAATAAAACCAGCCAGATCGGACACCATGCCACCGCCTAGCGCAATGATACAGCTGTCTCTGCCGTATGCTTTTGACAACAATTGATCTTCGAGCCAGGCTTTGGATGCTCGATTTTTTGATTTCTCTCCAGCAGGAACTGCAAACAGGTCGCATATAAATCCACTGCTGCTTAATTTTCGGATGAATGGGTCGCCATAATATTCCTGTACTTTCGTATCGGTGATGACGGCAAATTTACTCACATTTTCCAATAAGCCATTCTTTAAATCATGCAGCAGGGTATCAAAGAGGTCTCGTCCAATTTCAATATCATAGGAGTCATCCATTACTCTTGTTAAACTGACATGGTACTTCGACATTAAGCAATCCCCCGGATTTGAATTTTGCGTCTACAGCATTCATAATGGGTGAGAAGGGCACGAAAATCAATCAGGAGGATGATTATGGACACAAGAAAGCTTGGTGCACAAGGTCTGACTGTATCGGAATTAGGTTTAGGCTGCATGGGAATGTCCGATTTTTATAGCAATCGAGATGATGAAGAATCAATTAACACGATCCACTACGCCATAGAACTTGGCATTACTTTTTTTGACACCGCTGACATGTATGGGGTAGGACGCAACGAGGAACTGCTGGGCAAGGCGTTGCAGGGCAGACGCGATGGAGTGATGCTGGCGACGAAATTTGGCAACGTCCGCGCGGAAGATGGCAAATTTCTTGGAGTCAATGGGCGGCCGGAGTACGTGAAATCTGCTTGTGACGCAAGTCTTCGCAGGTTGAATGTCGATACAATCGATCTTTACTACCAACATCGCGTGGATCCAAATGTACCTATCGAAGAGACAATCGGGGCAATGGCAGATCTGGTACGTGCTGGAAAAGTACGTTTTATTGGTTTGTCAGAGGCTGCTCCTGCTACGATCCGCCGCGCGCATACTGTCCATCCCATTTCTGCACTGCAAACAGAGTATTCGCTGTGGAGCCGCGATGTTGAAGATGAAATTCTTCCAACTTGCCGGGAGCTCGGGATCGGCTTTGTCCCTTACAGTCCGCTTGGCAGAGGTTTTTTGACGGGCCAAATCAAGAAATTTGAGGATCTTGCTGAAGACGATTATCGGAGGTTTTCACCACGTTTTCAGGGCGAGAACTTTAACAAGAATTTGGAATTGGTCGACCGGATTGAACAAATGGCCAAAGAGAAAAATTGTTCGCCCTCACAATTGGCATTAGCCTGGCTGCTGGCGCAGGGGGACGATATTGTTCCGATTCCAGGGACGAAAAGACGCAAGTACCTGGAAGAAAACATCGGCGCCATTTCAGTAAAACTAACTGCAGAGGATCTCGAACAGATCAATCGAATTGCACCACAAGGAGTTGCTGCGGGTACGCGATATCCCGAACACAACATGTCTACCGTCAACAGATAATTGACTAAACCACCGGGGGTTCATTCATGCTGCATCTTGATGCTTTTCTAAATCAACTTTATGACAATTTACAAGCCAGTCGGGAGCAATCAAAGGGATCTTGGGAGGAGAAGCGAGTTCGCCAGTTGGCAGGCTTAACCGAATCACTTGGTGCTTTTGACCTGCCGCAGGGAGACGATGCTGGATTTGATCCAGTTCTTCTGGAACGAATAGAACTAGAAGATGTGATCCGTGAACGTGTGGAGTTTTCTACGCTGGGCGGGCTGCGCATGCCTGCATATGTCATGTATTCGAGTGATGCGGCCGGACGGAAACTTCCGGCTGTTTTACTCTGGCATGGACATGGGATTGGGAGTCGATCACTCGTTGGTTTGCAGGCGGATGGAACTCCCAAACAAGCCTCACGAAAACGGACTGACAATATCGCACTTGATTTGGCGCGCCGCGGGTTGTTTGTGTTGGCACCAGAAGTGGTCGGATTTGGCGACCGTAAATTGGAACGGGATTTGGGAAAAGACACGGAAGTGAAAAGTTCTTGTTTCAATCTGTCCGTTTCTTTGATGATGGCTGGCAAAACTACTGCAGGACTCAGGACATATGAAGCGATCCGTGCAACAGATTATTTGGCAACCCGCACAGAAGTAAATACAGACCGTATTGGAACAATGGGACATTCAGGTGGAGGAATCGTCGCCTCTTTGTTAGCCGCGTTAGATCAGCGCATCAAAGCTTCTGTTGTGGGAATCTATCCCAATACCTATCGAGGCAGTATTCTGGCCATGAGTCATTGTCTGTGCAACTATATTCCGGGTATATTGAATCATGCGGAAATGCCCGACTTACTCGGTTTAATTGCGCCGCGAGCACTGTTCATTGAGGCTGGCATTCATGATCCTATCTTCCCAATTGAGACCACTCGGCAGGCAGTCCAGTTTCTCAGTGAACTTTATCAGAAAATTGGATGTATGGATCAGTTTGATGCGCATTTATATGAAGGTAGACACGAAATCAGCGGTGAACAATCGTTTAATTGGCTGGCGAACAAACTCAAAGAGACGAATTAATTGGAGAAATTCAATCGTGCAAAATGATCAGAAAATGTCACTTTGGATGCTTGCTTGGCCCATTTATTTGGAAATGTTTCTGCAATTTTTATTGGGAACTGTAGACACGCTGATGGTTAGCCGAATTTCAGATAATGCAGTCGCTGTAATTGGTATTTCTACTCAGTTGTTTAATGCAGTAAACATTTTGTTTATGGCAATCGCTAGCGGCACCGGGATTCTGGTTGCCCAAAAGTTGGGCGCTAACAGTGAGGGGGATGCACGGACGATCGGGATTATCGGTGCCAAGGTTTGCATCGTGATCGGAGTCATCCTCAGCATTCTCCTAAATACGGGATCAGGGGTAATTGCTCATCTTCTGCAGCTCCCTGAAACACTGCAACCGCTTGGGAAAACTTATATTTCCATTGTCGGCAGCGGCATGGTGTTTATGGCGGCTATGGCAACATTAGGTACTATTATTCGGAACACGGGAAATACAAGAAGCCCTATGTACATTGCCATCGGAATGAATGTCATCCATGTGATTATGAATTATACGATCATTAATGGCGCATTTGGTGTTCCGAAGTGGGGACTGACGGGAGTGGCTTGCTCAACGACGACCAGTCGTTTGTTGGGTGCAATCGCCATGTTTATCGTTTATCGCAACTCGTTTCCACAGCGGATCCAGTGGAAAGACTTTCGAATATTTGATCGCCCCTTATTCAAGCAAACGCTGAAATTAAGTTGGCCGCTCGGTGTAAATATGTCTTCCTGGTGTGTGACACAGCTGGTCATTTTTGCGTTTATTGCCACGATCGGAGCAAAAGAGCTAAGTACACGGACTTATATGAACACAATGGAGTCTTTTTGTTTCTTGATCGGATTTTCCATTGCAATGGCCGGACAAATTCGAATTGCTCATCTTTACGGTTCAGGTGAAGAACAGACTGTGTACAAAAGTGCCTATAAAGTCATGTGGCTTGGTCTCGTTTTTGTACAGGCGCATGCAATCCTGCTTTATTTCTTTGGAAAAGACGCCATTTCCTTGTTTACATCTGATGCAGAGATCGTGGCTCTAAGCGTGTCACTTTTGACCTATAATTTACTGCTTCAGCCTGCCAAAATGCTCAATATGGCCATTGGCAACGCGCTTACAGCTGTCGGCGAAACGCGTTACATGATGATTACCGGGCTATGTTCGATGTGGCTGATTGCAGTGGGGTGTTCCTATTTCCTCGGCATCAGGTTGCACTGGGGTTTGTACGGTATCTATTACGCTATGATTGCTGATGAATTAATGCGTGGGGTACTAGTACTTTATCGCTGGAGAACCAAGAAGTTTATGACGAAGTCAGAAGTCTTAAGCGCTGCATCTTTTGTCTCAGTCTCAAATTAACACCCAGATGCGTAAGTTATAGGGTACGCTTAAACATGCTGGGAAGGGGAGACGAAGATGAAACGGAAACTTCTGTTCGCCACTGGTAATGTGCTTCCTAATAACGGCAGCGGTTATTTCCCGCAAGACATCCGGCGCTTGTATACGATTCCGGGGGATCTTGACGGAACTGGACAGACGATCGGTATCTTGGAGTTCTCCAATGGCTACAGTATGCGAGATGCTCTCAGTTTTTGGTCGCTGCATGGCATTGTACCGCCGCAAGTTGATTTTGTATCCGTGGATGGAACTCGAAATGATAACGGAACCAGCCCGGATGATGAAGAGGCCTCGTTAGACCTGCAGTGGGCAGGCGCCATCGCGCCAAAAGCAAAAATCGTGGTATACGAAGCAAATGCCGGCAGTTCGTACCAGTCGTTTTCAGATGCGATGATCGCCACCTTGCAGTATATTCTCCAAGACAAAACTTATAATCCATCTGTACTGTCGATTTCCTATGGAGATGCTGAAACGAATATCGGTCAGCAGGCAATGGCACAGATTTCCGATTTAATACAACAGCTCAGCGCAGGCGGTGTAACGGTGTGCATTTCTTCAGGGGACCAGGGTGCATACGGCATGCATGACCTCCGAGGGCCTCATGTGTCCCACGCGGATGCGCCAGCAACTGCGCCATACGCAGTTGCAGTTGGCGGAACATCTCTGCAGCCAGACGGCAGTGAAACGGCGTGGACCTTCAACGGACCTAGCAATGGGGGAGCAACTGGCGGCGGATTCAGTTCCTTTTTTCCGAGACCCAGTTACCAGTCTTCTATAGGCGGTCCATCACGAGGAATTCCAGATCTTGCAATGAACGCAGACCCGGCAACGGGTTATCAGATAATTTTTCAAGGTAAGCCCGCCGTCGTTGGCGGAACGTCTGTTTCCTGTCCTGTTTTCGCCGCCATCGTAGCACTTGCGAACCAACGTCGGTCAGCAGTTGGGTTATCGGCAATTGCCAACCTCACATCGCTTTTGTACGCACAACCTGCTGCTGCAGGTTATCGCGACATTACTTCTGGAAATAACTCATTTAATGGCGTTAAAGGCTATCAAGCTGTTCCTGGTTGGGATGCTTGCACCGGCTGGGGAGCGCTTGATGCGACGAAATTCATTAACTTTCTGGCAGGTCAGAAGGATAGCGTACCGACTGGCAGTTCTGTTGGCAGCGCCCAGCACCCGGTGGTCCACTTGCAGGCTGTAATCAAGCAGGTTGAACTGGATCAAAACATCCATGGCGTGCACCATCATCATTTGCTGATTGAATCTATTCACTTGCTCAAAACCCAAGGAACGGTTCCACAGAATCTCGGCAACGAGGTATTTATTGCCATTCGTTATGGTGATCACTTGGGGTTGCCAGGACCCATTCCCGGACTGAAGGCGGGACAACAAATTGAGTTGCAAGGGGAGTATATTGATAAAAATCACGTCTATCCATCGATCGGAAATCCGGGTGATCCAGTGATTCACTACACCCATCACCCTATTGGGTTTGTGATCTATGAGGGCAACAAATATCAGTAAGCACAAGTAGCAAAAAATGATCATTCCTTACTACCTCAGCCATCAGCAAAGTCGGTCGCAAGGGATGATCATTTTTTTGCCTACTTAAGGTAAAGATAGTTGGAATTTTTTACCATTCGTTTATACTCCAAAGGACACATGGTCGTCACCTGTTTGAATTTGCGATTAAAGTGTGAAATGTTGGAGAAACCAACCTGCTCCGATATCTGAATAATTTTATGACCAGACTCCCGGATCAGCCGCTGAGCGTCGCGAATACGCAAGGTGGTGATGTACTCTGTAAATGTAAAGCCTGTCGTCTGTTTGAACAGTCTGCTGAAGTAGAACGGGCTGATATGGAACTTTTCCGATATGCTATGTAAACTAAGGCGATTCATGGAATTTTCGTTGATATACGCAATAATTTCTGCAATTTTCGCATTCATCAGATTAAGAGAGACTTTTGGTTCATCCATCATTTTGCGGGCAGAAAATAAAAGCAATTGAACAAGCAAAGTTTGGAAGTACATACTGCGGCCTGGCCGAGCAACGCCAGCATGTTCGTTTTGCATTTGAAACAACAAACTTTCCACGTAGTTCTGCTCTTGCATGTTCAACTCCAGCATTTTATTGTTTCTATGAAAAGGAGACATTAAAAAATCAATGTCCTGGCTGTCAAACTGATGGATCATTTGATCTGAGAAATAGATCAGTATTCGTTCATGACCCGCGTTCTCTGAATTCATTGTTTTATGAATATTGTTCTTGTTGATAAATAAAATTGAGCCTTTTTTTACGTCATAGCTGCGATTTTCAATGTAATAGCGACGGTCGCCGTTTAACAGGTAATAGATTTCATAGCAATCATGATAATGGTATTTACGCATATTCCAAGACTCATTCTTTTTAGAAAAACCGATCTCGAAATCTCCAATCATGTCCTCTAACCCCCGTTAGAAAGCGCTATCACATAAATCATAACCTGAAAACCTTATCCTGAATAGCAGTATTTGGCAAGAAATGGCGCTTTCTTGCTGTAGGCCATACAAATTCAACCGCAAAATTTGCAAATGTTTACCGAAAGACAGCAAGATTCAAGTAGAGAAGCTGTTGCATTTGTTTTAAGTTAGGGATAGAAGTCGAAGAGGGACTAAGAAACTAGTAAAAGGGGTCTAAATATGAAGAAGAACCGATTATTTCTACTGCTTGTTCTCCTATCCTGTTTAAGTTTGTTAGCTGCTTGCGGCAATAATCAAAGTTCTAATGCTGCTGCTGCGTTAGACACCACCACACCAGCCACACTGGTGTTTTATTCCACCGATGCAATGCCAGATGATCAATTTAACCAGCAGATTGGAGATTATGTTCGCAAACAATTTCCAAATTACACGATCAACTATATTCAGAAAAAACCTGGCGTAACAGATTTAACCCAACTGATAGCCTCCAATACACAGATCGATATTTACTTCGATTCGGGCACCTTTTTCTCCAATGAGAATATGGCAGGCTTTCAGTACGACATGACGAGTTTGATCAAGAAAAGTAATATAAATCTTAGCCGATTTGAAACCACCTCAATGGATTTAATGAATAAAATGTCCAAGAGCGGTATCTCGGGGCTTCCAGTATGGTCGAATGATCTTGTGCTTTATTATAACAAAGATGTTTTCGACAAGTTTGGTATTCAGTATCCGAAAAATGGGATGACTTGGGATCAAACCCTGTCCCTGGCTAAACAATTTAATAAAGTCCAGGATGGCAAACAGTATCTAGGCATTGCCGTATCGCCAGTGCATTTTTTTCGATTAAATCAATATTCACTGCCGTATGTTGATTCTCAAACGAATACTTCCGCAATTAATAATGACAAATGGAAACAACTGATTCAAGCCTTGTTTATTGATCCAGCAAGCGATCAAGGGTATAAATCTGAAATCGCGCGCTTAAAGGATAAGCTTCCATACAAAACTGAGTTTGTCGGCCAGGAGCTTGCGATGTTCGTAAATCTGGCAGATTATTTCCCTCAGATTCCAGCGAACAGCATTAATTGGGATCTGGCTTCTTTGCCTACATTAAAGGATTTGCCGGGCATAGGTTCCCAGGCCTACCCCATCTATTTTGGCATCACATCTAACAGCAAGTACAAAGATCAAGCAATGAATGTCATCAAGTATCTGACCTCTGATGACTATCAAACCGCGATTGCCAGACAAGGATTGCTGCCTTCAGTGACGAGTGACGCAATTAAGAAACAGATCGGAGCCGACAATCCGATGATCAAAAATAAAAATACCAGTGCATTCACGTATAACAAGTTTGCTCCAATGTCAGTGAAATCAGATTATGACGATGCGGTAGAAAAAATCTATACTGACATGCTGATCCCTTTGTCAAAAGGCTCGGTGGATATCAATAGTGCTTTCCGGGATGCAGAGGATAAGGCCAATAAAGCGATTCAAACTGCCAAGAGCAATAAATAACGAAAGAGGCGGATTGATTTGAGCGAACTTTTTACAATGCCGGAAATTCAACTGCCTGACTTCGCTGACCGTTTTTATTCTGTGGCTGATTATGGTGCAATTGGCAACGGGCTTCGTCTAAACACAGCTTCTTTTGCCAGGGCCATCGACACCTGCGCACAAGCAGGTGGTGGAACGGTTCGGATTCCTGCGGGAATTTGGTTGACAGGTGCGATTCGGTTGAGGAGCAATGTCAACCTGCATGTGGAAGCAGGTGCGTTGGTTCTGTTCAGTCCAGATTTCAATGATTATCCGCTAATCCAATCCAGTTATGAAGGGCGAGATGTAGTGCGCTGCATGTCGCCGCTCTATGGGGAAAAGTTGGAAAATATCGCGATTACAGGCCAGGGCGTGTTCGATGGCTCAGGTGACAGCTGGCGGCCAGTCAAAAAAATGAAATTGACTGCAGTACAGTGGAAACGACTTGTGACATCAGGTGGAGTAGTAGAGGAAAATTCCGACATCTGGTGGCCAACTCGTTCTGCAATGGAAGGAG